>NZ_JBFUKF010000003.1:0-81274 GCF_056400985.1 Mucilaginibacter sp. P4_G9
GTGCCGGGGTAAAGAGAGGCAACGGTAACACCAGTGCCGTCTAATTCGGCATCAAGTGTTTCACTAAATGCCTTTACAAAAGCCTTGGTGGCAGAGTAAACAGAAAAATACGGCATTGGTAAAAATGCAACCACCGATGCCACATTCATAATTCTGCCAGACTTGCGGCTGACCATATCTTTTGCAAAGAGCTTGGTAAGTACTACCAAACTGGAAATATTTAATTGAATCATGCCCAGTTCTTCTTCCAATGATGTTTCAATAAAATTGCCATAGTTGCCTACACCTGCATTATTCACCAGGTGGGTTACTAATAAATTTTCCTGTTGGACATTTTTGTAAAGTTCTTTAGCAGCATTTGCATCAGAGAGATCTGCAACGAAATACTGAACCAGTATGCCATACTTGTTTGTTAGTTCAGTTTGCATTTGCTGCAATTTGGTTTCAGTGCGGGCAACCAATATCAGGTTGAAGCTTTTGGCTGCTAATTGATTGACCATTTCGTAGCCAATACCGGATGATGCGCCGGTGAGCAATATGTATTCTTTCATGTGGATTAAAATTTATGTTAGTGATTTTTTTAATTTAAAATGTGTTATTTAATCAGGTTCTTAAAGCGTTTTTTTTTACAGTTTTTTAATTGATTTACTATAAATCATCTTCAATGCTTGGCGGTATCAGTTTATACATTACCGGCGTTACGATCCTCGAAAGAATGGTAGAACTGATTAGCCCGCCAATCAATACAATAGCTAATGGCGCTATCAGCGGGTTCGGATTTAGCGCGATAGGAAGCAAACCGCAAATCGCCGTTATAGAAGTTAAAACTACCGGCAGGAAACGGGTTTCACCGGCCATGCTGATCGCCTCGTCTATGCTATGACCTTCCGCACGTAACTGGTTGGTAAAATCTACCAGCAACAGCGAATTTTTTACCTKTATACCCGAGAGTCCAATGAAACCGATAATGGATACCAAAGACATGGGGTTACCAGTGAAGAGCAGGAATACAACACCGCCAAGAACTCCCAGGGGTATGATCGATAGCACAATAATGATCCCTTTAAAGGTTTTAAACTGCAGCAGCAGGACACCAATGAAAAGAAAGGTGCTTAATATGATCACCGACAGGAAGTTACCACCAAGCGCATCACCTTCTGACTCGGCCTCGCCGGAGAGCTTATAATAATAGCCCTGCGGCATCTTTAATTTATTTAACTGCGGAACAACGTCTTTGAGAATATCATTGGCCAGTACGTGCTCTTTAGTGAGGGAAGTAACCTTGGCAAACCGTGATTTATTAAAGTGATTGATCGCGGTGGGAGAAGTTTCAAAAGAGATCGTAGCAATCTGGTCTACCAGCACCGGGGTGCCTTGCACATTATTGACATAAAGTTTTTTGAGTGCATTTAAATTGGAAAACTTATCCCTGGGCATGGTGATCACTACGTTACGTGAATCGCCCCGGTCATCAATGTAATCCCCTACCGTTAACCCGGCAACAGCCATACGGATGACTTTGTCCACATCACTGGTCAGGACGCCCAAAGTACGGGCTTTCTCCTTATCAATCTTTATTTTAACATCAGATTTGTAAGTATTGAGTTCGTTGTTGACGAAGAAAGTGCCCGGATGTTTCTTCAGGATCTCTTCCACTTTAAACGAAAGGGACCGTAAGGTATCCTGGTTCTCGCCAAATACTCTTACTACAATATTCGCTTCAATAGGTGTTCCCTGTTCAAAATCCTTAATTTCGATCCTGGCATAGGGGAAGTCTTTAAACTTCGTTCTCAACTGTTTAATCAGATCTGTTTTTTCTCCAGGTTTAGCTTCTTCATCCAATTGGACAAAAACCTGGGCAAAATCAGGTTTTACATCCTGCTGATGCACGTTGTAATAGATCTGTGGGTTACCTTTACCTACGTTTGAGGTGTAATAGACAATCTCTTTATGTTTTTTCAATTCCCCTTCTACCAGTTTGGTCGCCCGGTCACTTTCCGGTATGTCTGCCTGTAAGGGCATTTTAATATTAATCAGGAACATCGGTTTTTCCGACGTTGGAAAAAGCTTGAACCCCGTTAATGTGAACAGGAAAAATGCCAACCCGCTCAGGGCTAATGATATCCCGATAGTAACTTTAGGCCATTTTAAGGCAAGTGGCATAACGCGACTGTAAGATCTGGTCAGAAACCTTTGCAAGTGTTTTAAAAAGAAGTTCCCTTCGCCGTGGGTATGGGTTTTTAACATCCGGCTGCCCAGGAAAGGGACAAGCGTCAAAGCTACGATCATGGATGCCAAAACGCTGGTCATGACAGCCATGGGAAGGCTGCGGATAAATTCACCGGCCATGTCGGGTAAAAAGGCCAGGGGCAGGAATGCGATAACCAACGTGGCCGTACAGCCAATAACTGCGATGCCAATCTGTTGCGTTCCTTTGAATATGGCATCTGTTCGCGAATGACCTTCCCTGAGCCAGCGTTCAATATTTTCTACCACCACAATACTGTCATCCACCAGTAATCCCAAAGCCACTACAAGGCCAACAATACTCAGCTGGTTTAACGAATAACCCAGTAAGTTCATGGCAATTAGGCCCAGGGCTAAGGAAAGCGGGATGGAGATCATTACGATGAGCGATGCCCTGAAGCCTAACGGAAGCAGGGTAATAACCACCAGCAAGATGGCCAATCCGAAGTCAAACCCCAAATGACCCAAACGCTCGGATACCATATTGGCCTGGTCGAAGTTTTTAACCATGTGGATATTCTCCGGCAGGGTTTTGCCAAACGCTTCCAATACCGGTAAATATTCTTTCTGAACGCTGGCTATATTCACATTGTCTTTCATAGCGGCCGTAACCAGGATGCAACGGTGACCGTTTATCCGGGTGATGTGGTTTACTGTGCCGTCCTTATAACTTACCGTGGCCACATCTTTCAAATAGATGATCTTGCCATTGGCATTATAAATCACCGTATTGGCAACATCATCGGTGTTCTTGAATTTGCCGCTGGTTTTAACGTTAAACACTTTGCTATCCAGGTTAATGCTGCCTCCGGGAATATCTGCAGCCTCGCTTTGCAAACTACCCATCACCACATTAAGCGGTATCTTCAGTTGCGCCAGCTTATCCAGCTGCATATCAATGCGGATCTCCTGTTCGGGCATACCAAAGTATTTCACCTCTTTCAGGTTGGTAATTTTCTCTAACTGTGTTTTTAAGATGTCTGCTTCGTCCCGCAGCATCTTACCGGGAGCATTGTCTGACAACAGGGCCACCTGTATTACCTTTACATCTGACGAGGAAACCTTTTCTGTTTTGATCAGGTAAATATCCTTGGGAAGTTCGCTGTTTTTCAAGGCATTGATCTCGGTGGATATTTCCTGGTATTTATTATCCACATCTACGCCATATTTAAACTTAGGCTGGATAACCGCTACGCCGTCTTCTACAGTCGTTAGGATCTTTTCAATATTTTCCAGGCCGTAAATCTTATTCTCGATAGGCTTTACCACCTGTTCTTCCATATCCTTGGGACTGGTGCCTGGGTAAATAACGGTAATGATGTATTGTGGGGGATGGGTGGTCGGATCTTCCGAACGGGGCATGGTAAACAGCGTCAGCACGCCGACAACGGCCACCAAAAGAAATATGATCAGCGTGAACTGATAATTCTTAACGGCAAAATTTGTGATCTTCATGGCCTTACTTGATGATTTTAATAAAAGACTGTTCGTTGAGGTAGGCGCTGTTGGAAACGACGATCTGGTCTATACCTTCCAATTTATCTTTGAGGTACACATTTTCATTATCGAACTTCAAAATGCTGACCGGCACCCGCTTCACCCGGTTTAATCCTATGGTCGTAAATACAAATCCTTTGTTGCCATCGGCCTCTACCAGCGATGCATACGGAATAACCATTACGCTTTCATCCTGATGGGTAGCTATTTCGGCTTTGCCAAACATGCCCACCGCAGGTTTTACACCGTTTAATTGCAGCTTGAGTTCGATCTGGAACGAGCCTAATTCACGGTCTGCCGCCTGCGACTTACGGAATACAGTGGCATCAAAGGTTTGACCGGCATAGCCGTCGAGCGTCACTTTAGCGGTTTGCCCTGGTTTGATGATGGCCCATTCGCGGTCGGTCACACCCACTTTAAGAGAATAACTGTTATGTTGCTCGGTTGAATTGATGAGCAGAACCGGCGTCCCTTCTGCAATTACTTCGCCTTCGTTCGCTATTTTCTTGCTTACAAAACCGTCAGATGCAGCGTATATTTTAGAGTAGCGCTCATTGAAGGCTGTTGCTTCTCTTGCCTTTTTGGCAACATCCAAAGCTGTTTTGGTATTCTGCAATTGTTCCAAAGTGTAAACACTGTCTTTGTAAAGATTCAGTGCCCTGCTATAGTCACGCTGCGCTTTTTCCACACCCAAACTGGATTGCGCTAAACCTGCCGAGATTTCCGTAGAGTTGAGGGTCGCTAACAATTGTCCCTGTTTAAAGGACTGGCCTTCCTGTACCAGGATGCGGCTGATCACGCCGCCTATCTTAAAAGCATATTTGGCTTCGTCTTCCGTACTGACCAGGCCGGTGGCCGTAACGCTGTCAGGCACGCCTAAAACAGATACCTTGGAAACCTTAACGGAAATAATATCCGGTTCGCCAATATGGTTTTCTTCTTTGGATTTTTCTTTGCAGGAGGCAACGACAATAAGGGTGGCTGCAACAAGGCTGAGTAATTTTATTTTTTTCATGATTGTTTGTTTTTTTAAGGTATTCAAGAGCCCTTCGGGGTTTTTCATGATGGGTTTTTATTGAACGGTGAAACTGGCATTGGCACGTTCAATCGCAGCATCTGCGACCCAGGTGTCGTAAAGGGCAATATTGGCATGAAGCTGGGCATCGATCCATTGGTTCTGGGCATCCAGCAATTCGATGTAGATCGCCATTCCCTGTTTGTATAGCTTCAGCATATCACCGTAATAGGTCTGACTGGTTTTTAATTGGGATTGTGCCGCCTCGTATTGCGCAATGGCGCTTTGCATACTTGCCTGACGTACCTTTAGCTCGGTAAGCAACTGCTGCTGTACGTAATCGGTTTGTGAGGCCAGGGCCTCGCGGTCGGCAATCGCCTGCTTCACGCGGTAATTGTTTTTACCTGAAGAAAACAGGTTCCATTCCAGGGAAATCCCAAACAAATAATAACGGCTGTTACTGTTAAACTTCCAGTCAAAAGCCTGCGAACCCAGGTCGATAAAGGTTCCTAACTTGGGTACAATATAGGATTTGGCCAGCCCGGTCAGGTTGCCGTTAATATCTTTAGCTATCCGTAATTTTGATAACTCTTCTCTGCCGGTAACGCTGTTTCCCAAGCTTTGGTCCCTGGCAGGCAGTGTTTTAATGTCGTCTAAAAGTACGCTATCTGTAAGCGGGCGGTTAAGCAGGAAGTTAAAATAGTAGCGTGCTGATTCTGCTGTTTTCTGTGCCCCAATTAGTGAAGCATTGATCCTGGATACTTCGTTCTGGCTTCTGAGCACAACGGTCCGGTTTACCTTGCTGTTTTCATACAGTTTGGTATTGATCCTTTGCCCTTCATCAACCAAGCGAAGTGAAGATTCGTAAATACCGGTGGCGTACACGGCTTTCTGGTAATTGTAATAAGCCGTTTTGATTTCTTTGACCAGTTCGCGCTTATAGAGCAATACCTCGGCTTTTTGCAGATCTACCTGCTGCTTTTTGATCCGCTTGTTATAGATCAGTTCTGCATTCAGGATGGGAAGTGTCGTGCGGAATTTAGCATCGTAGAAATTGTCCGGGTTGAGCTGGATCTTTTGGTTTTGCAACTGAGGAAAAGCGTTAGTACCCGTCAGCTGGTTCAGCGTGGTGTAAACTCCGTTAAACAGGTCGCCGGTTGGGAAATCTATCGTACGCCCGCCATCGGCTTTGGTATAGGTCGTCGAAAAAGTTACCTCGGGCAGGAACATACTTTTGGCTTCCTTGAGTGCATAGACATTCTTTTCAAGCACAAAGTTTTGTTGCTTGATACTTTCATTGGAGGCAAGGCCTTGCCGGATATACTCATCCAACCTGCCCTGAGCTTTTGCAATGGGTGCAGCCAGTAAGGCCGACGATAAAAGCAAAAGTTGATAAAGTGTTTGATTTTTAAATTTCATTTTTAATCATTGTTTTAAATTTAAACAGTGTTCAATATACTTATAAAAAAAAGGCTAGCTTTTTTCGAGCAGGGCCACAAAAGACTCATATCCGTTCTGCATCAGCTCTTCATTGGTTTTACCAACAAAGCTTGTGTTGCGGTGCTTACAGAAAAGGGCGCTGATGCCATGCACCACGGAAATGATCAGGAAGGTAAAATATTCCGCATCCATATCCTTGAATCTGCCTTTCTGCTGGCATTCCTTTACCATTCCCTGCATATAACTGATCGCCTCCTCAGCAATCTGGAACCCTTCAGGCAGCGAATCTTTTACCGGTTCGTCAACAATGAACATCAGGTTATAATAATCTTTGTTCTCCTGCGCAAATTGAATAAAAACGCGGCCGGAAGCCTTTAACCGCTCGAAGGGGTCGCCAACCTTGTCCAGTACTTTTAACTGGTTCAACAACAGGCGAAAACCTTCTTTATGCAATTCGTGGAAAATTTCGCTTTTATCCTTAAAATAGAAATAAAGCGAGCCCGGACTATAACGGATCTCTTGTGCAATACTGCGCATGCTGGCCTGTTCATAGCCCTTCTCCAGGAATATTTTGCGCGCACCGTCAAGGATGCGTTTGTGCATTTCCTGCTTCTCTTCCAATTTTCTTTCTGCTATGCCCATTCTAAATTACTAATTTACAAATATTAAGATTGCCGGTCATGTGACCAAGTTCCGTTGCGGTTTTCTACTTAATTTTACATCCCCGGCTGACCAATGCTTTTTTTATGGTGACTTGATTTAATGTTAAACCGATACAAATGTATTGAACAGTGTTCAACGAAACAAAAATATTCATCCATTATTTTAAAAGCTGACATTAAAAACAGAAATGTTGGCCAATGAAATTTGGGCATTTGCAAAACAACCTGACACACAACCTATTTTTTTATTAATAACCCTAAAACGGTGATTAAGACTTACCCGTCACGATGCGATAAATGTGTTAATCCCCATTTGTGAATTTCATTAAGCATTGGTAACGTTGTTTGCCCCAATGCCGTTGTCCTGTATTCAACAGTCGGCGGTACAGTAGCAAAGATTTCCCTGCTTACCAGGCCATCGCGTTCCAATTCTCGTAATTGTGTGGTCAGCATGGTTGGCGATATACCTACAATTTCTCTTTCAAGCACCTTAAAACGTTTCGGGCTTTGATTAAGCAATGCATTCAGAATTCTTAATTTATACTTTCCACTCAACAAACTCACAGCATGATTGACCGGACAAATATTTTCTTTGTTTACACCAGATTTTAATTCACTCATTATCAGTATTACTATATTTTTATTAACTAATACACTTTTATTATACTACTTGCAAAAGTATAGTAATGGATCTACTTTTACAAAAAAATAAAATTGATATGATAGGTAATACAGAAAAGAGCACGATGAAAGCTATCCGTTTTCATCAGTATGGCGGCCCGGAAGTCTTAGTGGTTGAAAATGTCAGTGCGCCGGAACCTGGCCCGGGGCAGATTAAAATTGCGGTTAAAGCGGCGGGTGTAAACCAACTTGACTTTAAGCTTCGGGCAGGCTATTTACATAAAATAATGCCAGTCACCTTTCCATCCGGCGTAGGGTTTAATGCATCGGGCATCGTAATTGCAATTGGCGAAAACGTGAATGGCGTTGCGATAGGAGATGCAGTTTTGGGCACCGGGCAAAATGCGATGGCCGAATACGCCATACTCAACGAATGGGTACACAAACCTGTTTCGCTTTCATTTGAAGAGGCTGCGGGTTACCCGGGGCCTGCCGAGACTGCTGTGCGCGTTTTAGAAGAGCTTAATGTGAAGGATGGCGATACACTTTTAGTGAGCGGAGCAGCCGGAGGTGTTGGGTCTGCAGTGATCCAGGTTGCAAAAACTATGGGTATCCATACTATTGGTACTGCCAGTGAAATAAGACATGATTACTTAAAAAGCCTGGGAACAGTACCTACAACATATGGCCCGGGTCTTCCGGAGCGTGTGACTGCGCTGGCACCAAATGGAGTGCAGGCGGCACTTGATATTGCCGTTTCTGGAATCCTTCCTGATCTTATAGAGATCACTGGAGACCCATCAAAAGTTTTAACGCTTGGAGACTTCTCAGCAGATAAATATGGTGCAAAATCATCATTTATACCCAGAAATTTAACTCAATCGCTTCAAAAGGTTGTTGAATTATATGAGGCAGGACTATTCACTTTACCTATAGCAAACATTTTTTCAATGGATCAGATTGCCCAGGCGCAAGAACTTAGCGCAGACGGTCATGCAAAAGGCCGAATAATTATCAGGATCGACGAAGGATTAACAGGTAAATGATATATATAACGCACATCAGGTAGTAATCCGGTCCTTTTTCACTTCGTATTTTAAGTGTTAGTATTAACACTTGGTGGATATGAAAAAGGATCGAATTTATAATTTACAGGGGTAAATCCGTGTCAATATCCGTCGGCAAAAAACCTAATACTTGTGGGGCAATTTGGCCTGCGGGTTTGACATGCCTTAATGGCTCCTTCGTTGATTTACCGAAAAAAACATCCTTGATTGCATTAGGGGTGATTAAACGCTTTTACTTTAGAATATTTACATTCATTTTCTCAATATGGAGTTTATCTACGATACAGAGATTTTTTGGGTTCGATGTTTCAGCAACTCAGACAGATCTTCGTTTCATAAGATGATTAAATTCTATTCAACCAATCCCCTTTGTTTATTAGCCTCCGCAAACTGCACAATATCGTTTTTATTGAAGGCTACCAACTCAATAACATTTGCATGGCGCCGTAAAAACGGCGGAACAATTTGAAGCGCCTCTTCTTTGCTTTCGAACTCACTGATGAAAAACGATTTGTGAACTCCCGATTTGCAGCCCCACCAGGCATGTGAAAGCAGGTGTGAGCCCGACTCTACAAACAATTTGATCACATGCTGGCACTCAACAGTGTTTTCTGAATGGGGAATTTCTATTAGGTAAGTTGTCATTTTTTTAGGTTTAATTGGTGAAATAATCATCAGGGTTGCTTTGCTATAATCCAAACCAACGGGCTTTTCTGCTCGTGCCAAAATGTTGCTTATCAATTACCAGGGCTTCAGAAGCATCATGATGAATGCCAAAGGGTTTGGGGCCAGAGAAAAAGTCAACATCAACACGCGCTACCTCACCTTTACCAAATTCAATATAGCAAGAGCCTGCACCAGTGTAAGCGCTTTCGTTTTCTTTCCCCCGATAAGCCGCAATAATAGAAGCCGCGGCAATTTTTGCAGCGCCTTCGGCGAATACGCCGGCCTTTGGTGTGCCCACGCTGGTTACATCGCCAATTGCGTAAACATTTGGAAACCTGGTTAATAGATTTTGCCTGTCAACTGGTATCCATCCATCAACCGCCAAACCGCTTTGCAATACTACATCCGGCGCAACGTGCTTTGGAATACCCAGAAACAGATCGAAAGACATTTCAGTCCCATCATCAAGAACTACAGTATTTGCGCGAAGTGAAGCCACTTTGTGCTGCGGTATGAATTGAATGCTTCTTTCTTCAAAAGCCTTGATCAATGCTTTCGAGGAATCAGGCGATGGAGGAATTGGAGAACCAAACGGTATCACCAAACTTATTGTGCAGGCATTACGTACGCCGGCTCTGGTAAGGTGATCGTGCAGCATCAGCGCGGCTTCACTGGGTGCCGGCGGGCATTTGAAAGGCGCTCCGCATACACCTACAATAGCGTGGCCCTTTGTAAACCTGGGGATGTGATCCCTCAATTTTTCTGCACCTTTAAAAGTATAATATTCGTTGCCGTGTTCAGCGAGTCCGGGGGTTGCGTTAATGTCATAATTGGCACCAAGCGCTACTACCAATACATCAGCCACATGAGTTCCGTTTTGCGTAGTAACAGTTTTGGTTAGCGGGTCAATAGCCGTGATTGTTTCTTTACAAAACCTTACGCCCGGTTTGGCAATACTGTTATAAGATATTTTGACTGCATCAGGTGCTTTGTAACCAAACATGACATCCAGCTTTGAAAAGCCGAAATAAAAGGAATCATTCTGATCTATCAGCGTAAGATCAAGGCTCTCCCCTATCGTTTCAGAAAGTATGGAGCTGAGCTCTAACCCTCCAAAACCAGCGCCCAATACCACAACACGTAATTTCATTTCCTATTTTTTTATGTTTGTTTAAAAAATATTTTTGAGATAACAGTCAGGGACGGGCATAACCCTGTAACAGCTCCAAGAATAAAACCAGCGGCGGGAACATAGAGCACCCAATTTGTTCTGGAGAAACCCATAAGATAAATGCCTGTCCACAAAATCGTGCCTACAAAGGCAAACCATATGCGCATTGATTTTGACGCTCTCATAATTTCTTTACCATGTTGGAATAAATGAGTGATTTCAGATTAGTTTTTACCTGGCTGGGGAACAAAACGCAGGTAAGGTTTAACAATCTTTAACCCCACCGGATACTTTTCCCGTGCATCTGCCTCAGCTAATGCTGCCGGAATGATCACATCATCCCCGTTGTTCCAGTTTACCGGCGTAGAAACCTGGTACGCTGCGGTAAGTTGCATAGAATCAAGCACACGAAGTATTTCGTTAAAGTTACGACCGGTCGACATTGGATAAGTCAAATGTAGCTTTACTTTTTTGTCTGGGCCAATAACAAATACAGTGCGTACAGTTTGATTGTTAAGAGGCGTTCTGCCTTCTGAAGTACCGGGTTCGTCGGCAGGAAGCATGTCATACAATTTGGCAATGGTTAGTGAAGGGTCACCAATCATGGGATAGTTTACTGCCACTCCTTGTACGTCTTCAATGTCTTTTTCCCATCTTAAATGGCTCTCTACAGGGTCGACGCTAAGACCGATGACCTTGCAGTTCCTTTTCTCAAACTCAGGTGCCATTTTTGCCATGTAACCGAGCTCGGTAGTGCAAACCGGCGTAAAATCTTTCGGGTGGGAGAAAAGAACAGCCCAGCCATTGCCGATCCAGTCGTGAAATTTGACGGTGCCCTTTGTTGTTTCGGCTTGAAAATCTGGTGCGATATCGCCTAATCTGATGCTCATGACTTTGTATTTTAATTGTTTGATAATGATGAAGTGAATTGTCTTATTATAATAAGATGTGTCTCTTTTTGCAGTTTTCGCATTCGTAAATCTGGGGCTTTACGGCTCCGAATGTGATCAGCGTTATAAAGCGGCTTATAAATGTTTTTTTTTTGAATCAACCAAATTACCCCCGCACGCTGTGCAGCGTACCCCTATCACTGTTCGTTTAATAATTATCTTGTCTAAATCTATCAGCGTCATAACAGGTATGAAATTGCATACGTTTAAAATGATTCTGAAATAAAAGGGATAAACGTACCCGGTTAGGGACGAACTACCGGAAGTTTGTGAAAAAGAAAAGTATCGGGCTATTAAGCTTCTTTTATTCCTAAGGCTTTAAAGAGATCTTCTTTATACGATTTCCCAACGGGGATCTTAGTTCCGTTAACCGAAACTTCCGTAGGAAAAACATCATCAACCAGGTTGATGTTTACAGAATAGCTGCGATGGATACGAATGAACATTCGCATATCCAGGTGCTCAATAAAATCGTTAAGCGTAGACCGAACCATTACTTTCTTTTGCGACTTGAGATTTAACGTGACATAATTCGCATCACTCTCCAGGTATAGCAGGTCATTAAAAAATATTTTCCTGAATATGTACCCATCTTTCACAAACATATACTCTTTTGGATGATGAGTATTTGGATGGTCTTGCCTTACATTATCGCGGTTAGCGGTAAAATTGCTGAATGCAATTTCAATAGCAGCAAACAATTCTTCCTTTGTAAAAGGTTTAACAATATAAGCATGAGGCTTCACCTTTTTAGCGCGGTCAATCGTTTCGCCATCGCTGTTTGCAGTTAAAAAAATGAATGGTATGCGGTACAATTCATTAAGCTTTTCAGCGACATCTATCCCATCTTTTTTGCCTGATAACTGGATATCCAGTAATAATAGGTCAGGCTTATCCTGATCAAGCATTTTCATTGCTTCGGTATAGTTAATAGCAGGACCACAATGAGGGTAGCCCAATTCATCCAGGGTGTTCAAAATGGTTCTGGCTATTACAAGTTCATCTTCTACAATACCTATTTTTAAAACGCTCATGGGTTTTTAGTCTTCTTTTTTACGCAAGTCGCGGTTAGTAAAGTTAATAATAAATGAAGCGCCGTTTTTGTACTCATATTTCACCTTACCACCAATTTGCCTGCTCAGGTCATTAATCAATTGTAAGCCGAGAGTAGTCGCACTGGCTAAATCAAAATCTGCAGGCAAACCAGGGCCGTTATCGGAATAAAATAGTTCATATTTACCTTCAGCTACAGTATGAATTTCGAGGTCTATCTCACCGGCGGTGCTATCATTAAATGCGTATTTGAAAGAATTGGATAACAATTCATTCATAATCAGGCCAAGAGGAACTGCAGAATCAATGTCAAGATGAAAAACAGGCACCCCGACATTGATCACTATCTTATTTTGCTTTTTATATACACCCTCTACTTGTCGGCACAAATCGTTTACGAAGCGTTTTAATTCGATACTGCTTAGATTTTCAAATTGGTAGAGGTTTTGGTGTATCAACGCAATGCTTCTTACGCGGTTGCGACCTTCCATCAATGCATCTTTTGCAGTTTCATCATTCACGGTTTTACTTTGCAACTCCAGCAGCCCCGAAATAACCTGCAAATTATTCTTTACGCGGTGATGAATTTCTTTCATAAGCACATCTTTGTCTGTAAGCAGTTCTACCTTTTCTGATAGTGATTGTTTTAGCTGTGCGGTTCTTTCGCTTACAATTTGCTCCAGCTTACTTTTATCAGCTGCCAATTGTTTTGTTCTCCATTTTATTACCCGGTAAACTGCCATTATCAGAAAAACGGCAAGCAATGTAATAAACCACCATTTAAAATAAAATGGCTTTAGCACAAACAAGGGGATAGTTAACTCGCTTTTACTCCAGGCGCCCTCCCGATTTTGTGCTTTGATATGTAATATGAACTGCCCATATGGCAAACCACTGATGCGAATAGAGTTTTCATTAAAATAGATCCAATCTTTGTCAACCCCTTCAATCTTATAGGCATAATGGTGCACTTCATCTTTTGCAAAATCCAGCAACTGAAATTCAAGTGTAAAAAAACGATCATTCGGGGCCAGCGTAATTTGTGAGCTATTCAATAACTCCGTTGTTTCATTAACCAGCTTGTTTTGGGAACCAATAAACTGGTTAAAAGCAATTACACGTAACGGCACGTTAAACGAGCGGGTATCTTCTATCAGATCTTTTGGGTTAAACCCGATAATGCCGTCTAATCCGCCAAAAAAAAGCTGTCCGTCCTTTGCTTTAAACGAAGAAGTCCTGTTAAACTCGTTGTTCGATATACCATTTGCTATAGTATAGGTATTTGCAGCAAATGTTTTCTTATTGAAACGGATCAAGCCATAATCGGAGCTGATCCAAAGGTTATTATATTCATCCGGCTCTATCCTGTACAACACATCCGAAGGGAAGCCGCTGGCGATATTGAATTGCTGAAATGTATCTACTTTCCTGTCCCAGCGGTATAGGCCTTCTCCATTAGTGGCCAGCCATATAATGCCATTAGCATCGGCATAAGCATCTAATAAACTAAGCTGAGCGATGACTGGTGATCGTTCATTAACAATTGTCCATCGCCGATTGCCTTGTTTATGACCATCAATAATTTTGTATAACCCGTTCTCCGCCACTGCCCATATCGTTCCCGCCTTATCTGTAAAAAAACGGTACACAAATTTTGCTTCGGGAAGTTTTTTAGATTCATACTCAAGTGAATCAAACTTTTTGCTGTTGGAATTGAATAACGAAAACCCGTTGGTTCTTCCCAACAACAGCAGGCTGTCATTGACAGAAAACAGGGACCATATTTCATCCATTTGTCCGCCCGTGTATTTAGACAGTGTATTTTTTTTGTCATTAAATTCATACAGGCTATAGCCACCGCAGTACAATGACGAATGATGATTGGTGAGTGCGTACTTGTATTGATCGTCGGTAACGTACTGCATTTTACTACCTTGTTGCTGAAAAGTGTGCGTCCAGATATTCGCCACCACCTTGCCGGTTTCGTCGGCGTATATTCCACGGGCCTGATTGTTTTTTTCAACAGATTGTTGCCTGGTTGTAAAGTAGGGTTTAAAGCGGTTTTTCTCTATCTTCAATTGCAACACGCCGAGCGTAGTGCAAAGCCAGAGGTTCCCAAAATTGTCGGGGACGAGGTTGTAAATGAAAAGATTTTCAAAAGTCTTTATTTCTGAGTTTGAGGCTACTTTCAAAAAAATGTTTTCATTCCAGAGGTATAGCCCATCGGGAATATCAAGAATACTGGATGTGCCATCCGTTGAGTTTGCGGCCTGGTACCAATATTTTCCTTTTATGCTGTCTGTATTAAATCCTTTTATATCGGCGGGGAATTTAATTTCACCCTTACCCGTTATCATCCCAATATTAAATGTATTGGGTTGGGCGGTAGTGGTATAGGTAATTAAAAGATCATGCCGACTGTTAAAACCAACCGGCAGCGATCTTTGCGCATCTTTTTGAATAAAGGCGATCACGGTATCTTTTGTTACCAAATACTGTGTGGACTGGGTGAATATTTTCAACAACGTTTTTCCCATGCCGAACATGCAGAAATGACCTGTAGCCCTATAATCCAAAGAAGACGCGACACCCGGCTTGTCCCAGTCTTTCATTTCATAGCGAAGCGTAAACCCTTTTTGGGAAGTGTATTGCCAAAGCCTGAAAGGACGGGCTGTAAGGAAATCAATTTGATTGGTGCCGTCATTCGAGATCCAGTAAACATCGTGCTCTTTAAAAGGCAGTTTTGGAAAAGCATCCGTTAGTGTTTTAACTTCCTGCGTCACCGTATTCATCACATCCACCTTACCGTTTGTTGTAAGTTGAAAGCCTGTACTACCGTATTCAATGAACAGGTTATTGGTGTCATCTTTCGCAAGCTGTACCACTTTGTTGTCCTGCAGATGATTTCTCTGGCGGGTAAAGAGCAAACAATTTTTACCATCGTAGCGATTAAGCCCGTTGCGTGTACCAAACCACATAAAACCCGCCTTATCCTGTAGTCCGCAAAACACTTCGTGAGAAGCCAGCCCATCTTCAATAGAAATCATTCTTTTGGTGATGGTATAGCCGGCGGTATTATTTTCAAATTTGCTTTGCCCAAAAACAAATCCGCCGGTTATTATTAAAACCAAAATCAATATGTAGCGGGAAAGAAACAAGCGGCTCATAATATTGTTGAAGATACTTTTTTTTGATTATAATCCCATTGCCCTGTTAACGGGCACCGATTAAGATTTGCAGCTATTTACTCATCAATAGGGCACCACGCAGTACAAAAAATTTGAAGGCTTCAGCACTACATTTCGGGGTTAAAATCAGTACGCATAAATCAACTACTCAGAAAAAAAATGACTGGAGGATTCATAATCTTTTCACCCCAGCATTCAAACGAGTTTATCAGTTTGAGAATAAGGCTAATTTTCTTGAAATCATTGATAAAATGGTGCAAGAAGCACCCAGGTGGGCGCGCACAAGCGGATAACCGGTGGTTATCCGCTTTTTTTGTAGGCTGTTATTTTTTTACAGATACCGGAATATCAGGCAACCGGATAACCCGGTGACTATATTTGGCATCGTTTTCAGAGTGGGTAACCATTATGATAGTCGCTCCATCTTTATTCAGCTCGTCCAATAAGTCCATAACTTCCTTACCGTTCTCATAATCCAAATTTGCTGTTGGCTCATCTGCAAGTATCAATTTAGGCCTGTTCACCACTGCCCTTGCCAATGCAACGCGCTGCTGCTGACCTCCTGATAATTGCTGCGGGTAAGTTTTTCGGCGCTGATCTATATGCATTTTATCCAATATTTCCTCGGTCCTCTTTGCACGTACTGAAGTTGGTAAGCCGGTGTAGATCATAGGAAGTTCCACATTTTCAAATACGGTAAGGTCATCGATCAAGTTAAAATTCTGGAATAAAAAGCCAACATTTTGCTTACGCAGGTCTGCGCGTTTACGCTCATTAAAATGGGTTACTTCAACACCGTTAAAAACATAGCTTCCGCTATCGGGATCGTCAAGAAACCCTAAAATATTCAGCAGGGTTGATTTTCCGCAGCCTGATGGGCCCATGATCGCCACAAATTCGCCTTCATCAACCTCGATGGACATTTTGTTTAATGCCACGATATCCAGTTCATCTGTATGGTAGCATTTTTCGATATCAGAGATCTTTATCATATGCTTTAGATTTTAGAGGGTTAAAATCATTATAAAGCTAACGTTATCCTGTTTTCTATTTAAAAAACGAATGGAGTAAGATAGGTAAAATACCACAAAATCAGGTCAATACAATATCATAATCGCCCTTTAGGGGTGATTATGATATTGTATATAGTGCAACTTAGACCCCAACTTATACCGGCAGGTACTTATTGAGCACTTTGCCATGTTTGAAGGCTATTGAACTTTCTAATTTCAGTATCTTCCTTTCCTTAAAAATGGAAAGCCCTGCACCGATGGCTACAGGGTTAACGATGATATAATATTCATCAATAAGGTTAAGGCTGATGAGCGAACTTACAAAATTGGCGCCGCCATAAACGATGATATCCTTACCTGGTTGTTCTTTCAGCGCCTGTACTGCAGTAGCCAGGTCGCCGTTTTCTACCTCCAGGTTCCTGCCGGTAATGGCTGTCTCTGTGCGGCTGAAGGCGATCTTGCGCATATTTACCATCCGTTGCGCCAAAGGATACGCGGGGTTGTCGGGCATGTTATTAACCATATTTTCCCAGTGAGCGATAAAGTCGGGGGTCATTTTACGCCCCAGCAAAATGGTATCGCAGCTGTCGGCCAACTCAATTATTGTCTGGAAACCAGCTTCATCCGGGCCGGTCAGAAACACCCAGTCAATTTCGCCATTAGGCCCGCCTACAAAGCCATCAAGTGTTATGTTTACCTGTAATTTTAATTTTCGCATTGTAATCGTTTTTAAAAAGTGATGTATTATCCTAACAGCTCTTCCAGTTGGTTGAGGCCCATGGTAAAGCCCGTCTCGAAGCCCATCTTTACAAGCTGCTCCAACCCAAAGATATCATCAAAGGTGATGGTCACGTTTACAATGGTAACGCCGTTGTTCTCGCTCATTTCCACCAGCCAATACATAGCGGGAAAGTCGTCTAAGGGGGTGCCATTCTCATCACAGAATTTACAGATCGATTTAAAACTGTTCGGCGCGTCAATGGCCTTATATATGCATATGCTCCAATGCGTATCACCTTCCGGGCCTACCATGGCATAAAGCCAGTGCCCACCCTCTTTAAAATCCATGGTCTTTGTTTTGGCATTCCACGGTTTGGGTCCCCACCATTGATCCAATTTATTGCTTTCCGTCCAGGCGCTCCATACCTTTTGGCGCGGCGCCTTAAATTCCCTAACAATGTGCATTGTCTTATTCGCGGTGTCTTTGCTGATGCTGATCATGTTGTGTTTGTTTTAAATGTTATTTAAAAGGTTGTCTAACTGGTCAAAACGGGTCTCCCAAAGCTTACGGAAGGCTTCCATCCAATGGTCTATCTCTTTCATCTTTTCTATGTTAAGCTGGTAATAGATCTCGCGGCCGCTGTGTGTTTGGTCAACGGCGCCGCATTCGGCCAATATCTGAATGTGTTTAGACACCGCCTGCCGGCTGCTGCCAAAATGCCCGGCAATGGCGTTGGGCGTTAGGGCGCTTACGGTAAGCAGGGTCAGAATGGCCCGGCGGGTAGGATCGGCTATGGCCTGGTAAATATCGCGTCTCATATATATTTGCAACTGTTTGATTGCAAATATATATGCAATTGTTCAGTTGCGCAATTTTTTTAACGTTTTTTGGCGATATAATTAGTGTGTGCGGAAGTATAAAAGTGATCCTTGTAGATTGAAGACGGCAAAGCCGTTTAGTGTACCCTTAGAAAGGTAACCTTTTCCCAATAACCCAGTTATGTTTCCATACCGTTAACAAGGAAAAGGCACCTATGAGATGAACATTTACAGGCCCCGGAATCACCTCCCCGATCCTAATAAAGGAGAATACGAGGCGTTAAAAGTTTTTGTATCGTTCAAACAGATACCGTTAATAAATTGTTCTAATGTATACTTCTGTATTAGCCAGGGTATCATTAACCATAGTATCACATGACAATACGCTTCTTTTGCTTTTGGTGTATTTATCGCACAATTCAACCACACATGTGCCGCAGCTGCCCATGCCACTGCACAAACCAAAACCCGGAATAGCCAAACGATCGGCGATTAATGTCATCAGGCTGTGGTATTCGTTATAATAAACCTGGATGATGTGTCTTTCATCCCTGAATATGAGTGTTAATGTTATATTTCTTTTTTGGCTTTCCATAGGCTGCCGGGGGCATTTTGTCTATTTTTCAGCTGCTTTTTTAAAAATGGTCTTCCCTTTTAATACCATTTTCATCCGCTGTCGCTTTAAAGAGATATGCGTAATGGCCGTTTCATTTTCATCAAATTGTTGTTTGTAGCTCGATATAATGTCCCTATAGCTTAATACACCCACAACTTTATTACCGGCGAATACCGGCAGCGCTTCAACATCCTGCTGTGCCATTAATTCAACAGCACTTCGCAGGCTATCGCTTACTTTTATTGCACCATTATTTTTTTTCGATAACCCGGCAACCTTAAAACCATCGTCGTACTTGGCAGAATATATATCTGAGACTTTTACCGTGCCCTGAAATTCTGATTTATCATTAAACAAGGCGAGCCAACTATCTTTAACCGGGTTCACGGCCAGCCATTCTTTTACTTGCCGGATGCTCATGCCTGCATTGAGTTTAACGTTCTCTTTACTCATTACCTGTGACACGTTAATTTTTTGAAGCACATCCGGCTCATAGGAATCAGGCGTAACAACACCCCTCCGGGCTATCTTTTCGGTCATAATAGTATTCTCCATCAGGAAAAAAGAAACAATGTATGATGCTGTGCAGGCGCCCAATAATGGCAGCAGGGCATGTGATTGCATAGTGGCCTCCAAAGCGAAAGTAATACTTGTAAGATAAGCCCGCGATGCACCCGCGAACATGGCAGACATGCCAATTAATGCCCCCATTGGTATACTGATACCGATATCTGGAAATAAACCCAGTAACACGGTGCTGATAATTGCACCGGCAGCGCCGCCAATAGTTAACAACGGAGCCAGGGTACCGCCTGATGTTCCACTACCTAAAGCAATAGCCCAGGAAAGGAATTTAAATAAACATAAACTTAAAATTAAGGCTAAAGGCACATTGCCGGTAAGTAAATTGGTTATGTTATCGTACCCCACTCCCAACGTATGCGGATAAAAGTAGCCAATTAACCCAACCGCCAAACCGCCTAATGCCGGCCACCACATCCAATGAACAGGTAATTTTTCAAACCAGTCTTCAATCAAATACACGGCTTTTGTTAATGCTAATGAAAGAAAACCAATAAGTATCCCGATAAAGCTGTATACAGCTAAGGCTAAATTAGACGGCGTCTCGAGGTCAGGCATCGGGAACACCGGTCCGGCTTCAAAAAGTAAATGATGACCTGCCGCACCCGTAATGCAGGCCAGGGCAACAGGAAGGATAGCCTTAGGCGAAAATTCAAACAGCAGCAACTCAATAGCCAGAAAAACAGCCGCGATAGGCGTACCGAATATGGCCGACATACCAGCCGTAGCGCCTGCTGCTAATATAACTTTACGTTCGCTTGAAGTAATTTTTAACAATTGCCCCAGCGTTGAACCAAGCGCCCCGCCTGTAGCAATAATTGGCCCCTCTGCGCCAAAAGGCCCGCCGGTACCAATTGCAATAGCCGATGATATTGGCTTTAAAAAAGTAATCGACGGTTTAATTTTACTTTGGTTCACTAAAATTTGTTCCATTGCTTCTGGTATGCCATGCCCCCTGATTGCTTTAGAGCCATATAACGCCATTAAGCCAACTAAAACGCCACCGATGGCTGGTATAAGAATTACCCAAATACCCAGGTGATTATTGGCAGGGCTATGAAAGCTTAAATCAAATGTTCCGTAAAAGGAAATATTGGTAACAAGGTTGATGAGCAGCACCAGGAATTTAGCTATAAAACTTATGGCTACAGCTACCAATACCGCATAGATGGATATTTTTATTAAACGGCTTTTTTTAAAGCTTACATATTTTACGTCTTCTTCTAATGATGTTAAAATTGGCGAAATGGGAATACTATCAGCGCGCTTACTGTTGATCATTGATATTTATATTGTTTAAACAATGTTTATTTATTAATTTTAATTGCAAAATTAGATAATTTTATTGCATAAACAATGTTTTAAATAAAACAAGCATATAACTTATTCAGAAACGACAATCATGTAAAACGTGAAAACTATCAATAAATTTCAAGATTGGGGTAACCGGCATCATCCTGCCGCTATAGATGTTGTGCGGATATTGCTTGGGCTGTTCCTGCTTTTGAAAGGTTATGCTTTTTTACAAAACATGGCTTATTTAAGGTGGATGCTTTCAACCCAGGACCTTGCCAACCTGCCGCCGGAAGCCATTTCCTTTATCATGTTTTATGTAATTTTCTGTCACATGACCGGCGGAGCATTGTTAATGCTGGGAATCTTAACCAGGTTGGTTTGTTTAATGCAATTGCCGATTATTTTAGCCGCCATATTTGTGATCAATATTTTTAAATCTTCCCTTAATACCGAGCTCTGGCTTTCAATTTCAAGTGGAATATTGTTATTGGTGTTTCTACTGCTTGGTTCCGGGCCTTTATCGCTCGATAACTACTTTAATAAATTAAAAGCGGAATGAAGCAAGTTCAACGCGGCATGCTGTTATGTCACATTTATTTTTGCAATTTAGCCCCTGAATGAAGGAAACAAAAAACGGTTGCGACTTAACCAGCTGCTATCTGTGTACGCACTGCGCCGGGGATTGGAGACCAGCTATCGCTGTTCATAAGAAAAACTTCACGATTAAAAAGGGGCAGCGGATTTTTAGCGAAGGCGATTCGGTTACCGGGATCTATTTTATTTTCTCGGGTAAGGTAAAGGTACATAAACGCTGGGATGCCGATAAAGAGATCATACTTCGGTTTGCAAAACCAGGAGATATTCTGGGTCATTTAGGTTTAGGGAATGAGCCGGTATACCCGGTGTCGACAACAGCGATTGAACCTGCAACGGTTTGTTTTATTGAATTGCCGTTCTTCGAATCTTCATTGAATATGAACCCGAAGCTTACTTATTCGCTGATGAAGTTTTTTGCCAATGAACTCCAGGAATCTGAAAAACGAATGCGAAATTTGGTTCATATGCCCGTGAAAGAACGTATTGCATTAGCCCTGCTTACTTTAAAAAAGCAGTTTGGGGTTGATGATACCGGCGCGCTAAATATTGAGCTTTCCCGACAGGATCTATCTTCCTTTGCGGCTGTTTCTTATGAAACACTATTCAAAGTCACAAACGACTTTATCCGTAATAACCTGATAGAAGTTAAGGGCAAAAATCTTAGCATCACAAATGAAAACGCTTTGATGGAAATGACCCTGGATTTAAAAATCAAATAGCCGCTTTGTTTAAATTATACATTACGTTTTTCCCTTTTTTAAAAAACTAACGGACCTGACTCCTTTGGATTACAAGGCAAAGTATAACAAGGAAGCTGTTTTGGTTTGAATTCAATTAAGAGTGAAGGTCATTAATTTAACGCACAATGGGATAAGTCCAATTGATACCAGAATAAATAAACCAACCCTTACATAATTCAAACTCTTCCAAAGCATAGTTTTATTTAATAAATCAGTTCTTACGGAAGAGGCGTTTGCAATCTTCTGAAAATCAATAATATTAGGCGCAAAATATAGTAATSTCCATACTCTGACAACAAAATGCACTGCAAATAATATTAAAAGCCAATTTCTGATTAAGTCTAATTTCCAACAAAATATAATTGCAAGAATAAAAGTTATTTCGTGAATGGAATGTAATACTATCCAAAAGAGTTTAAAGTCGAGTCCATATTTGCCCTTGAATATTTGGAATGAATCAGGTGGTGATGCCGTCCATTTTGGGACGATAACTATTGTCTCAAATATTTGAGCGCCATTCATTAAGAAGTAAATAAGTGTAGTAACAAAAAGCCAAATTTCTGCCCTTAACAAGTAATTTGATGTTATACTATCCATATTCCTATTTTTTAGATTTATTTAAATTGTCTGTCACTTCCTTCATTATTTCCATCGCTGAAAGCATATATCTTTCTATAATTTCAATTTCGTTTTCTTTTAATTTTGAAATCATGCTTACCATCTTTTTTTGTAAATCTGAAAATGGTCCACCCAATAGCTTCATTGCAGTTTGAGTATTAGGTACTATTATAATTTTTCTTCGATCATGCTTGTCAAATTCTCTTTTTACCAAATTGTTTCTTTCAAGCCGATCTATTACTCCTGTTACGGCGCCTGTAGTTAAGCCTGTAATTTTCGATAGGTCGCCCGCTGACATAGAACCATTTCTTATTAAAATCCCTAAATATTTATGATCTGTTCCAGACAAACCTGCACTATGGGCAATTGCTTCGTGCATTGCGATAGTAATGTCTGAGAACTGCCTTCCCATATCGGAAATTGCTTGTATATCCCGTTTGTCTAATTCCCTCTTCATAGACTAATCATTTATCTTATAATATAAGTATCTTAGTTACAAAGATAATAAACTGAACATTTATTCAAATCATTTTTTCATAAAACTCAAAAAACTTTTCAGGGTTATTTTATATTTCCGGCAAGGCTTATATCATCAAATCGTGCATAAGCGGTTAGGGAAGCACCCAGGCGGGTGCACCGAGCAATATATTAACTTTCAGAAAAAACGGATATAATCACTTACAGTTAGAACAGACAAAGCTAAAGTGGATTAAGCTTTCTTATGATCTGATCTCAAGCTTATATCCTTTGCCGCGTATAACAACAATTTTGCTATTCGGATCAATTTCCAATTTTTTTCTAAGTTTTGATATGAACATATCCAGGCTGCGGCCTACTATAACACCTTCATCTTCCCATATCTCTTTTTGCAACCGGCTTCGCTCTATAGTTTCGTTAGGAGACAACGCGAAAATAAGCAGCAGACGGGTTTCAGTTCCGGTCAGGTCTATCGTCTTACCATTTATGATGAGCTTCCGATTCTTCGCATCAAACAAAACTGAGCCCAAAGTGATCATGCTCGTATTCTGACCATCCTCAGGTAAAGCTCTTCGCGGTTTAAACGATCTAAAAAAAACAAAACCAACAAATGCTAAAAATGGCAGGCTGCCCAGAAGATATCCATTCTTTGCTGCGGTTATGCCCGTCGGTTTAAATTTAATGTTGATCATGTAACATGCTCTGGGTTGCACTCTTCCTCTGCATGCTACAATATCATCTTTTTTATTTTTGGATATAGCGAATCCATAAGCTACAGTGGAGTTGCCGCAGTTCAGAACGTTAACAACATAATCACGTGTTAACGGGTCTTTGGCTAACAAACGCCCGGTAGTATTTACCAGGGAGTCCGGTTGAAAAGTGAGCTCATTCTCAAACCCGATCTGGTATTCGTTTTCGGCGATCTTTTTTACCGGAAGAACTCTTGATGTACGGTCGCCCGACTGTAAAAGCAGTTCATGCCCTATCCTGCGGAGCAAAACTTCCCTTCTGGCGATATCAAAATCGTCACTGCCGGTCATACTGAAAGCCGCGCAGATTACAGAGATAAACGAGAGTATTATCACTCCGAACAGGTACTTGCGTTTCCCGGATATGAGAATTCTGCTATCTAACATAGTGTCAAGATTTTATTTTACAAAGTTTACATTTTTATTTACAATTAAAGCTCTCCACGCTGAAATATATCAAAGTAATTTTGCTGCATCAATTCTGATAGGTTATGAAAAATAAAAGAAACGTTCTATGTTTTACTTAAAATTTAAAAAAATGAAAAGATTATTTGTATTTGTTCCGGCTATCTTCCTGGTATTATTTCTACTAAATTCTTTTGTGTTAAAAGAAAAGGAAGCAAAAAAGAAACCAATAAAAGAAGGCAAATCATCGGCGATTGTCAACATCATTTTTAAATCTGCTGATGGCGGACAAACATGGCAGGACATAAGCGAAGGACTGCCTGAAAAATTGCAGAGAGAAGGTGTGTGGAGAGATGGTTTATTTGCAAATGACCGTGGGCTATATTTACGTGCTGGAAATGGGGTTTATCACAGTGAACCAAATTCCACAACTCCTTTTTGGACAAAAGAAATTTTCCCTGGTAAACAACGTAACATTGCCCCTGGCAAGAATGGGATACTCGCATATGATTTCAGGGGTCAATTTTTACAAAAAATAAACGGAACAAATAATTGGTCACCCATGTACACGGATTTTCAAGAGCAAGCCGTACGCATAGACAGAACGATAGATTGGATGTACAAGAATTATAAGGAGAGAGAAGTACGCACCGTTTTTGAAACTGCCGGAGGCACAGTTTTCATTGGCTCCAACACCAGCCTTTTTAGATCCACTAACAGTGGAAAAACCTGGAAACAAGTGCACGTTGGAGACGGTAGAATGAAATTGGCAGAGTCAAACGGTGTACTCCTGAGTACCAGCAAAGATGGAATATTAAGATCGACCGATGATGGTCAAAACTGGGATAGTGTGATTAGCGAAGGGGGTGTTGGCATCGCTGTGGAACGTATAGATGGAGGATTTGCTGCTATAGTCTACAACACAATAACCCAAACAAACAGCATGCACATTTCACTGGATAGTGGAAAAACCTGGAATGCCATAGGCGAAGAACTTCAACCTTCCTGGAATAGTTTATTAATGAAAAAAATAGGCTTACTTAAATCTTCATCGGATATTTTATCAATTAAGCAAATGGGTAAATATTTAATATGTGGCCGCTCAGATGGTATATTCCGGTCATCAGACATGGGCAAAACATGGAAAAAACTGTTACTTCCTGCTATAGAAAATTATGGCTTCAATTTATCTGTTTCAGGCAACGTGATTTATGTCACACCAAATAAAGGATGTTAAAAAAATCCAAACTCAGAAATAATGTGTATCGCTGATTTTAAATCATGTGGTAATTATTATTAATCAATATCATTTCTGTAGTATGAACAACAAGCTAACAATCACCTACCTAATTTTAATTATTGCTCCATTTTTCTTCGGTGGTCGTGGTCCAAGCATACAGCGCTTCAACTCATCCATAAAATAGTTCGGGAAGCGCTCAGTTAACCGCACCCGAATGAATAAGACCGCGATTCCAGGCCAGAATCGCGGTTTATCATTACCCGGGCATTTGTGCATGGTAAAATATTTATTGCAGCAAGGTGCCGCCCGCCAGGCCTCGCCTCCCCTTTTTAATTAAACATTAACTATTTGAGGTGAAAAAGACCTCATAAACTCTTGTGCTTTTTCCACCATCTGTTCTGAACCAATAAAAATAGCCGAACGTTGGTGAAGCTCCTCCACTTCTAACTCAAGTATTCTTTCATAGCCATTTGAGGCTATCCCCCCGGCCTGCTCAACTATAAATGCCATTGGGTTACATTCATAAACCAGGCGCAGCTTTCCGTTTTTATATTTTGAGGTAGTTGGATATATAAATATGCCCCCTTTAATTAAACTACGATGAACATCGGCAATCATCGAACCGGTATATCTTGAGGTATATGGCCGGTTGGTTTCATCATCCTCCACCTGGCAATATTTTATATATTTTTTTACCCCGGCCGGCAAATGCATATAATAACCTTCATTTATTGAATAAGTGTTGCCTTCTTTAGGAATACTCATTTCCGGGTGCGACAGGCAAAACTCCCCTATGGAGGGATCGAGTGTAAAACCATTAACACCCTTCCCCGTGGTATAAACAAGCATGGTTGATGAACCGTATATTACATACCCGGCTGCAACCTGTTCGGTTCCGTTTTGTAAAACATCATCAAGCGTAGCTTTTCCGGCGTTTGACTTTCTGCGATAGATAGAGAATATAGTTCCTACGCTCACATTTACATCAATATTTGATGAGCCATCCAAAGGATCAATAGCCACTATATATTTGGCATTTTTTGATATGTCTGAGTCAATATATACATGTTCTTCATTTTCCTCTGATACAACAATGCAGCATTCGCCCCCACTTTTAAGGGCCGCAATAAATTGCTCGTTGGCATAAATATCCATTTTCTTTTGCTGTTCGCCGTGTGTATTGGTTTCGCCGGTTTCACCAATAATATCCATAAGGCCGGCTTTATTTATTTCACGGTTAACAATTTTTGCAGCAATACCAATATCCCGCAAAAGCCTGGAAAGCTCCCCTTTTGCATACGGGAAATGACTTTGTTTCTCTATAATAAATTGTCCTAACGTTTTTACTGCTTTCATATAAATATTTACTGGTTTGTTAACATAACCTTTGCATCGGAGCAAAGTGGTTTATAAGGTATCAAAAGGTGATTTTTAAATACCAGGCAGGTTTATGGTGCCTGTTTGTACGGGCCAATTATAGCCGGTTATTATCCAAATCCCTTTTTACTAAGGTAGTTGGGCTGTATCCCCTAACTGTCATGCACTGTCTTAAGGTTTTAAACACTGTATGCCCTGTTAATATAACCTTGACGTAGATATTTATACTTAAAGCTTAATTATTATACTTCTTTTCATCATAAAAGGCGGTAACTCTTTAGATAATATCGTACAATAATTTGATAACAGATAGGTAAAAACCATATACGTCTTTACACATCTTTGTCTATACCAACTAAGCAACCGAACTCATTATTTTTTCCTGGCAAAGTGGTGTTCAATTTTAAACAGCGTATATCTATTAAATGATACAAACAAATACTGCCTTTCGGGATATTACGATAAGATTCCCGGCACAAATTATTATCGGAACAAATTCTATCCTGAAACTGGAAGACGAAATTGTTGGTGCCGGGTATACCAATGTATTAATAATTACTATAAATCCTCTTTTAACCAGGCTTAACCCGCTTATACAACAACTAAAGCAACAGGGTATTAATATCCTGGTAAACACCTCTGTTATACAGGAACCATCATACGATGATCTTGATATTTTATTAAAGTCTGTAGCAGGTAGTCCTATTGATGTAGTTATTGGTATTGGCGGTGGCAGTGTACTTGATATTGCAAAATTACTAGCCGCTCAAATTAATAACGACCAAAGCCTAAGCGACATTGCCGGTATTGGCCTGCTTAAAAACCGCAGTATAAAATTAATTTGTGTACCAACAACCGCTGGCACAGGCAGCGAGGTATCGCCAAATGCCATACTCATTGATGATGCCGACAATCAAAAAAAGGCAGTTATAAGTCCATACCTTATTCCGGATACGGTAATAATTGATCCGTCATTAACATTTAACCTGCCGCCTGATGTTACAGCCGCCACCGGGCTTGACGCGCTTACACATTGCCTTGAGGCTTATACAAACATATTTGGACATTCATTTATTGATATGTATGCTTATGAAGGCATGCGGCTTATTGCGGGCAACCTTGTAAAAGCGGTTAAGAACGGGACCGATGAAATTGCCCGCACTCAACTGGCCATTGGCAGTATGCTGGGCGGTTTTTGTTTAGGGCCGGTAAATACAGCAGGGGTACATGCACTCTCCTATCCTTTAGGCAGTATGTTTCATTTAGCACATGGCCTGTCAAACGCTTTGCTTTTACCACATGTAATGAAGTTTAATATACCGGCTGCTCCTGCCCGTTATGCAAATGTGGCCCGAGCACTCGGCTGTAACAGCTTTGATAGTGACATTGAAACCGCCTACGCCGGTGTCGAAAAAGTCCGCTACCTGTTAAAACAATGTGGCATCCCCGGAGGGCTGAGCGAAGCAGGCATAGATAGAGCTGCTATACCAATAATGGCCACTGATGCAATGAAAATTACACGATTACTTAAAAATAACCCACGTACAATAGCTTTTAAAGATGCTATAAGTATTTATGAAGCAGMTTATTGAAATAAAATGAAAATAAAAAAGAAATACAACGGTTTAGTGGTACCGTCAATAACCCCCTTAACCGAAAATCACAAGCTGGATCATGAAGCTGTTGAGAAAATTTTTGACAATATTTTCAATTATGGAGGTGTTCCCTTTATATTGGGTACTACGGGCGAATCTCCATCATTGCCAAATGATGTTAAACACGACTTCATAAAGCTGGCCGCAAGACTTAAGCAACCCCATAAACTACTGTATGCAGGCATATCATCAAATTGCGTAACCGATTCAATTGAAATGGCCAGGCAATGCGCCGATGAGGGGGTTGATGTAGTGGTAGCACACGTGCCAACCTATTTCACATTAACGGAGGCCGAAATAAAAGATTACTTTGAAACCCTGGCCAGTAACATTCCGTTGCCGCTTATTATTTATAATATACCAGCTACAACCAATGTATCTATACAGTTAAATTTACTTAATGAGTTAAGCCATCATGAAAATATAGTAGGTACAAAAGACTCTGAACGCAATTATGAACGGTTAAAGCAGTCGCTCAGTTTATGGGCTAAAAGGCCCGATTTCAGCCACTTTTTAGGATGGGGGGCACAATCTGCACATGCCCTGTTCACCGGGGGCGATGGGCTTGTACCAAGCACCGGCAACCTGTTTCCGGATATTTACTATAAGATGATTGTAGCTGCCGACAATAATAACGAGCCAGCCGCGCTGCTTTTACAAAAACATTCAAACTTAATTGGCGATCTGTACCAGGGCAAGCGTCTGTTGGGCGGTTCACTGGCCGCATTAAAATCATTAATGCAAAGTGCCGGCCTTTGCCAGCCATACATGATGCCGCCTTTACAACCGGTATCAGAAGCAAGTGCCGCTCAATTACAACAGGACTTGCAAAACATAGTTACCCGCGAAAATCTTAATCTACCAATTTACCAATGATCAATAAAAAACCAATTATAGGCATCACTATGGGCGATCCGGCAAGTATAGGGCCCGAAATAGCTATAAAGGCCCTGCTTACCAAACGATTGTTTGATATATGCAGCCCTGTAATTATTGGCGATGCCGCTGTTTTTAATGATATTGTTAAAAGGCTTGGCATGCAAGCCACCATCAACCCTATAAAAAGTATAAAGGATGCCGCCTTTATTTACGGCGAACCCGATGTGTATGACCTTCAAAATGTTGATATGAGTCAACTCCGTTTTGGCGAAATATCGGCAATGGCCGGTAACGCGTCTTTTGAGGCCGTAAAAAAAGTGATTGATCTTGCCCTTGCAGGTGAGGTTGATGCCACCGTTACCGGGCCCATCAATAAAAAATCAGTAAACGAGGCYGGGCATCATTTTGCGGGCCACACAGAAATATACGCGCATTTTACAGGTACTAAAAAATACGCCATGCTGCTGGTTGAGGATAACATGAAAGTGATCCACGTTTCAACCCATGTATCGCTAAGGCAGGCTTGCGACCTGGTAAAAAAAGACCGCATAGTACAGGTAATTGAACTGCTACATAATGGCTTGATTCAATTGGGTGAAACCAACCTCAAAATAGGCATTGCCGGTCTTAACCCTCACGCGGGCGATTCCGGCTTGTTTGGCACGGAGGATGACCAGGAAATACTGCCTGCCGTACAGGAAGCGCTTAAGGCAGGTTATGACGTAGAGGGTCCTGTACCTGCCGATACGCTATTTTCAAAAGCTTCAACAGGATATTACGGCGGCGTAGTGGCCATGTATCACGACCAGGGGCATATCCCCTTTAAGCTTACCGGCTTTAAATGGAATGCGCAAAAACAACAGATGGATAGTGTAAAAGGAGTGAATATTACCATGGGGCTGCCTATTATACGCACTTCGGTTGATCATGGTACGGCCTTCGAAATAGCAGGAAAGGGAGTAGCCAGTAGCGATGCAATGATACTGGCTATTGAATCGGCCATACAGCTTAGTAAAAACAGGATAATGCAAAACGCATGATAGCCGTAATTGCAGATGATTTAACAGGAGCAGCAGAACTTGCTGGTATTGGACTTGGTTATAAGCTAAAAACCGAGGTTAGTACCGTTATTGATTCAAACTGTAATGCCGACCTGCTTATCATTGCAACCAATACACGTTCATTACCCGAAGCTGAAGCCATGCACATCATGGCGGAACTAACCATTCAATTGATGTCGCTTAAACCCAGGCTCATTTTTAAAAAGATAGATTCTGTTTTACGCGGGCATATTTTAAATGAAATTGAAAGCCAGTTAGCGGTATCCGGATTAAAAAGGACATTAATTATCCCGGGCAATCCATTACATGAAAAAAAGATTGTTGACGGTATTTATTATTATAAAAATGAGCCGATACACCTTAGCGATTATGCCAATGATCCTGCATTTCCGGCAATAACATCAAATGTTAAAGAAATGCTTAGGGCAGCCAACCCTATAAACTTATTAAAAACCGGGGAAGAATTACCGGAAACCGGCATTATGGTTGGTGAGGTATTTGATGAAATTGATTTAAACTATTGGGTTGAACAAGCTGATGGCGATACACTTTTAGCCGGTGCATCAGGTTTATTTAACAACCTGCTTCAGCACCTGTTCTCTGCACAACCGGCCGGTTATTCATATCCAGGCTTGCCAGGCCGGCGTTTGTTTGTATTTGGCAGCACATTTTACCAGGGCAAACTTGCGGTTAATAATGGCCTCCTGAACAATATAGCTGTACATTATGTACCGGCCGCCATCGTTTGCAGCGAAGATGATGACAAGCAAATAATTTATCTGTTTGCAAGTCACGTTGCCAGAAGTATTATTCAGCAAAATAATGCTATCATCGCCATAAATCCTGATTCTATCAGTGGTATAAAAATCGATCCCGTTTTACTAAGTAATAAAATAGCCACCATTGTAAAACAGGTGATCCAATATACTACGCTAAATGAACTGTTAATTGAAGGCGGTGCAACTGCATGGTCGGTTTTAAGCCAGTTAAATTTTAAAAAAATGTATCCTGTTAACCAGTTAGCTCCGGGTGTTATCCGTATGAACGTACCTGGTGATACCCAATTATATGTAACTTTAAAGCCCGGCAGCTATGAATGGCCTGCCGCGGTTTGGGTAACCAATTAATTATACCTGATTATGAAACATGAAACCCTGCACCTGGCAGATTATATTATTATAGCATTAGCGCTGGCCATTTCATTAACCATAGGCATAAGATTTTCAAAAGGACAAAATTCAACCAAAAAATACTTTGTATCGCGCGGCTCAATACCCGCCTGGGCAATTGGCATGTCGCTTATGGCTACGCTCATCAGTAGTGTAACATTCCTGGCCTACCCCGGGGAAGGTTTTTCATCAAACTGGATCCTGCTTGTACAGGGTTTAATGGTGCCCATAGTATTGCTTTTAATAGTATGGTTTATTGTGCCACTTTACCGCGAAGTTATCGGGGTAAGCACTTATGAATATTTCGAAAAACGTTTTGGCACTTTTGCCCGTTTTTATAGCTCAATAAGCTTTGTATTAACCCATTTTTCAAAAATGGGCACGGTATTTTTCCTACTCGCCCTCGCCCTCGCTAATATGACAGATACCAATACCTACGCCATTATCTGGATCATAGGATTTGTCATTATCGTTATCACCCTCATTGGCGGTATTGAGGCTGTGATCTGGGCTGATGTGGTACAGGGTTTCCTGCTGATAGGTGGCGGCATAGTATCATTTATTATACTCATCTGTTCTATAAAAGGCGGCCTGCCCGAGCTTTGGCATATTGCCAGTATCAATCATAAAAACAATTTTGGCCCCTACACCTGGGATTTCAAAAAGCTCACTTTCATAGTAATGGCCATTAACGGGGTGTTTTATGCCATACAAAAATACGGCACCGATCAAACCATGGTGCAGCGCTACCTGACGGCCAAAACAGATAAGGCAGCCATCCGCGCCTCCATAATGGGTGTAGCCCTTACGGTTCCGTTATGGGCGCTTTTTATGTTTATCGGTACCGCTTTGTTTGCTTTTTACCAGCAAAACCCCTTACCTGCAGGCATTAAAGCCGATGCGGTTTTCCCTTATTTTATTATGAGCAAACTGCCTACAGGCGTAGTTGGCCTTATTTTGGCTGCGTTAATATCAGCTGCCATATCAAGTCTTGGCGCCGATCTGAACTGTCTTTCGGCAATTGGGGTTGAAGATTATTACAAAAAGTTCAGGCCAAATAAAACTGATAAAGAATACCTTAAAGCGGGCAGGTGGATAGTAGTAATTGCAGGTATAGGCGCTATAATGATTGCCTCGCTTTACCTGCTTGCAGGTGATGAGGGGGCTTTAGGTATCGTATTCACCTTATATGCCATATTTTCTGGAGGGATTGCGGGTATATTCCTGTTAGGATTGTTTAGCAGCCGTGCCAACCGGCAGGGACTTAATATTGGGATAGCCGCCTGTATCGTATTTACGGCTTATGCCTTTTTAACATCTACCAAAATTGGTTTAGGTGATCAAAAGCACATCCTGCTCGATTTGGAAGAATACAACTTTAATCAGCATAAATACATGCTGGGTGTTTACAGTCACCTGGTTGTGATCATTGTTGGATCGGTAGCCAGCCTGTTTTGGCCAAAACCTAATATCAACAAAAACCTGCTTTTCAGCGGCTGGCTCGAAGCTAAACGCGCCGGTAAGATCGGTGAGCAACATGAGGTTACAATTTGAGATTGTTGACCGGCACTCTATAAAAAAAACGAATGAAGAAATTAATCATCCTGTTTGCCCCTATCTTATTTTTATATGCACCTGCGAACGCGCAGGTAAAATTGGCTTCCTTGTTTACCAGCAATATGGTATTGCAGCAGCAAAGTAATGTACCCATCTGGGGGTGGGACAAAGCCGGTTCCAGTATAACAGTAAGCACTTCCTGGAATAAAAAAAGCTATAAAACCAGGGCAAATGCAATGGGTAAATGGATGGTAAAAATTTCGACCCCAGTATATGGAGGTCCGTATACTGTATCTATCAGTGATGGCAATACTATCAAGCTCGAAAATGTACTTATTGGCGAAGTTTGGCTTTGTACAGGGCAGTCAAATATGGAGATCCCGATGAAGGGTTATAAAAGCCAGCCTATCAGCGGTTCGGTTGATGCCATATTAAGATCGGCAAACAGTAATATTCATATCTACACAGTTCCCCGTTCATCTGTAACCGAAGCACAGGAAAACAGTAAACCGTCCGAATGGCATGTGGCCCTGCCGGAGTTTGTGGCTAATTTCAGCGCCACGGGCTATTATTTTGGCCGCCTGCTTAATGATATACTGCATATCCCCATCGGCCTTATCAGCGATTGCTATGGAGGCTCAAGCGCAGAAGCCTGGATGGATGCTGAAGGATTAAAAGACTTTCCCGAAATAAAGATCCCAGCCAAAACAGACTCCATTAAAGCGGTATCGCGCACGCCAACAACGCTGTTTAATGGCATGCTTAACCCGGTAATTGGTTATGGCATTAAAGGCTGTATCTGGTACCAGGGCGAATCAAACTACGAACGCCCCGATCAGTATGAAAAACTCTTCCCGGCCATGGTGAAGCGCTGGCGCGAATTATGGCAGCAAGACGATTTTCCTTTTTATTATGTACAGATAGCGCCCTATGATTATACCCAGCTTCCACCGTACAATTCAGGCGGCAAATACAACTCGGCTTACCTGCGCGATGCCCAGCGAAAATCGTTAAATATAATCCCCAATAGCGGTATGGCCGTACTGCTTGATGTGGGCGACCAGGCAACCATTCACCCTTCGCGGAAAGAACCGGCCGGTACGCGCCTGGCTTATCTTGCCCTTGCCCAAACATATGGCATCACCGGCTTCGACTATGCAAGTCCGCTGTATAAGACCATGACCATTGAAGGCAACAGAGCCACTATCAGGTTTGAGCATGCCGAAAATGGCCTTACAGCATACAACAAACCGCTCCAATACTTTGAAATTGCCGGGAAAGACAAAAGATTTTACCCGGCGCAGGCCGCTATTTCGGGCAGTACCATTGTGGTTTCATCTCCACTGGTAAAAGAACCTGTTGCTGTGCGTTATGCTTTCAACGATTTTGTAACCGGCGATCTCTTTGGAACCAATGGACTGCCTGTATCTTCCTTCAGGACCGACGATTGGTAATATGAAAAACCTGTGGCTGTTTATATTTATATTATGGGGCGATGTTGCCTTTGCGCAAACCGATAAAGGTATTGAGCAATATAATGTTACCTGGACCAGCCAAAGCCAAAATTCAGGCCAATCTATGCCTTGTGGCGGTGGTGATATAGGCTTAAATGTATGGGTTGAAAAAGGCGAACTGTTTTTTTACATAGCCCGCAGCGGTACGTTTGATGAAAATAATGCCATGCTCAAACCTGGCCGTGTAAGGGTAAAGCTCTCCCCAAATCCTTTTAATGGTACCGAATTTAAACAACGGTTAACGCTGCAAAACGGAGCGGTACTTGTTACAGGGAAAAATGGCAGTATCAACGCAGAGATTAAGCTTTGGGTTGATGTATACCGGCCGGTGATCCACCTGGAGATCAACAGCAATAAAGTCATAAAAACAGAGGCCGCCTTTGAAAGCTGGCGATATAAAGACAGACCTGTAAAAGGTGTCGAAAACAACCAGGGCTCCTGGAAATTTGGTGCGCATGGTAATGTTAAAACGCTAAAGGATTCAATCGCTTTCCGGGATGGTGGGATCCTTTTTTACCATCATAACCTTGATTCTACCATATTTGATGTAACGGTGAAGCAGCAGGGTATGGATGCGGTGAAAGACCAGCTGTTTAACCCGCTTAAAAATCTCACTTTCGGCGGTTTAATCCTTGGCAAAAACCTTAAAGCCGCCGGCACTTATAGTGGTAAGTACATGGATACTGATTTTGAGGGCTGGAAACTGCAAAGCATTAATCCTGCCCGTACCCAAAGCATAGCTATTTATCTTAATACCACACAAACAGCAGCTGTTTCCGAATGGCAAAACACCCTGCAAAAACGCATACTTGAAGCCGATGCCCATCACAAAACCGCCTGGCGGCAAACAGCCAATTGGTGGCAGCAATATTGGGGCAGAAGCTTTATCTACATCAACCCTAAAAACAACCAGGACACGGCCGCATGGCAAACCGGCAAAAATTACCAGTTGTTCAGGTATATGCTCGGCTGCAATGCTTACGGGCAATATCCTACAAAATTTAATGGCGGACTATTCACCTACGACCCGGTTTTTGTAAGTGAAAAAACCAATTACACCCCCGATTTTCGTAACTGGGGCGGTGGTTTGATGACAGCCCAAAACCAGCGGCTGGTTTATTTCCCGATGCTTAAAAGCGGCGACATCGATATGATGAAACCGCAGTTCGATTTCTACCTGCGATCCTTACATAATGCCGAACTGCGCAGCCAGGTTTACTGGGGGCATAAAGGGGCAGCTTTTACCGAGCAACTGGAAAATTTCGGACTGCCCAACAGCGCCGAGTATAACTGGAAACGTCCCCTTGGTTTTGATAAGGGCTTGGAATACAACCAATGGCTGGAATATACTTGGGATACCGTTTTTGAGTTTTGCCTCATGATGCTGGAAACCGAACGGTATGCTGTTAAAGACATCCACCAGTATATTCCCTTTATCGGTAGCTGTTTAACATTTTTTGATGAGCATTACCAGTACCTTGCCCATAAACGCGGCAGCAAGCCATTGGATGGCGATGGCCATTTGGTATTATACCCGGGATCGGGAGCCGAAACGTTTAAGATGGCCTATAACTCCAACTCTACCATTGCAGCTTTACAAACCATTACCCGGCGCCTGCTGGCTTTGCCCGGTAATTATTTAGACAAAGATGAACGATTAAAATTAACCGGTTTTTTAAAACGCATCCCTCCTATTACTTATAATGAAATTGATGGCCATAAGGTTCTAACTCCCGCAAAGTCATGGGAACGGGTGAGTAATGTAGAGAGCACCCAATTTTACACTGTTTTTCCCTGGGGTATACACGGCATTGGCAAACCAGGGTTAGACGTAGCCCTTAACAGCTGGAAATATGACACCCTTGCCATCAAATTCAGGAGTGGTGTGGGTTGGAAACAGGATAACATATTTGCAGCCCGGTTGGGTTTAACTAAAGAGGCCGCCGAGCTAACCACCTTTAAGCTCAAAGACTCCGGTAGGCGTTTCCCGGCATTTTGGGGACCAGGTTTCGATTGGACACCCGACCATAATTGGGGAGGCTCGGGCATGATTGGTTTGCAGGAAATGCTGATGCAGGTTGACGATAAAAAAATCTACCTTTTCCCGGCATGGCCAAAGGATTGGGATGTGCACTTTAAGTTGCACGCGCCTTACAATACAACAGTTGAAGGCATTTTGAAGAACGGAAAAGTCGAAAATTTAAAGGTCATCCCGGAGGAAAGAAAGAAGGATATTATACTGATGCTTGAAGATCAAAAAGCAGAATAGTGAGGTCCGGAAAGAGGAGAAAAAAAGCTTCCCGGTGCAGCTGTTAAACCATAACCTTCCATGCTCCTTTCGCGCACCCTTGAGATACCTTTTGATACACCTTCCATGCACCTTTGATACACTATTGGGTACCTTTCAAGCACCGATGAATTTTAATTAAATACTTAAAAATCAATAACTTAAATAGATTTTTAATCTTCGGAAGCTTATTTTATTTTTAAAGAGTAACCTATAAACCGGACGGTATACAAATTTACAAAAAATCGGGCTATTTTTAAAATTACCGGCCTTAAAAACAGGAAAATCGTGTTAAAAAAAATATAATACTTTTTGGCTAAAGCCCTAACTCATTTCTGTTAATTAACCGTTGGCTGAAGCCAAACGGCAATGAATTACGGACTGATTCTGTTTAAAGCAGCCAAAAATTCATAGCCGTCCCATTTATGGGACGGTAGCGAAGAAACAAAAAGCGGCTTCAGCCAAAATTTGCCATGCAGATATTTTAAACGCGATTTCCCGGCCTTAAAAACCAGGGAAATCTTTAAAAACAACAGGAGACACCTACGGAGCCCGGCTTTCTTTCTTCTTGGCTCCGTAGGTGCCTCCTCTTAAAAGTGATATCCCCCCTTAAAAACGCTCCAACCAAACTTGCGAAGTTTCAAAAACTTCGCAAGTTTTAAATCACCGTTCCCGAAACTGTATAAAAACCTTTTACCTTTCGCCTTTTACCTTTCGCCTTTCACCCAAAAGTTATCTATCCAACGGAATCCATATTTCCATATCTACGTGGCCCCTGTTGCCCCAGGCATAGTAAGGGATTAGCCTTACATCCACTGCGTTTTGTTTTGGGGTTGATACTTCCTTGTAAAGCTGGTTTTTCCAATTGGCCTCGTTGCGCACGTCGGCTTTGCCGGTAAGGCTCATGATACTGCTGTTATCAATCACGATCATTTCCGGTTTCAGTTCGTTTTGGGCCGATAAAGCAATATTGAATAATTTTTGCCCTTTGGCCAAATCGGCCGACTCCAGGCAATACACCACCGGGCCACGTTTCACGGCTACCTGGTTGCGGGTTTCCTCAACCAGGGGGTTAGCTTCCATCATGGTTACCGGCATGGGTAGGTTAAGTTCTATTACCATGCCTTTTCGCCATACTGCTTTTAACTCCGTGTACGCCCCTGGCGATGTATCCAGTTGCGGTACCGGCTGCCCTGCCATTTTAATGCTGGCCCCCTTACACCAACCCGGTATCCGCAGAAAAATGGAAAACGCTTTATCGCCCGGCACCTCATCCAAACGGATAGTAATTTTACCATCCCATGGGTAATTGGTGGTTTGTGTAAGCTTAATTGAAGTGCCATCTTTTAACCTGGCTGATAGGATGTTGCCTCCATACAGGTTAAACCACAGACCCTTGTCGGATACACTATAGGCATAATCACTCACCTCGGCTATAGTCCGTACCACATTCGGCGGGCAGCAATTGGAAAGTTTGATATAACCCACCCTATCTYTCGACCACCGCTGGCTAAATGGCAAATCATCCGAATAACTCAGCGGATTAGTATACAGGAAATTCCGCCCGCTTAAACTGATGCCCGATAGTACACTATTGTACAAAGCCAGCTCCATCACATCGGCATATTGGGCTTTGCCGGTAATTTGCAGCATCCGCCAGTTCCATAATACATTACCAATATTGGCGCAGGTTTCGTTATGCGCGGTAAAATTTGGCAGCTGGTAATCGCGACCGTAAGCCTGGTGCACTTTCTGAACATCATTGGGGTTATAGGATGTACCATCGGGCGATACGCCGTCGTACAGTGAGCCGCAGCCACCTGTTATATACATTTTGCGGTTTACCACATCGTTCCACATCAGGTTTAACGTATGCATCAGGGTTGTATCACCCGTTTCTGTATACACATCAGCAGCGCCGGCAAAAAGGTAATTGGCCCGCACGGCATGGCCCATAGCCTGGGTTTGCTGCCTGAAAGGGATCCTGTCCTGGTTATCATCGGTACCGTTCTCCATAAGGCCCCTGATATTGATCAGGCTTTTAGCCAGCTCGAGATATTTGGGATCGCGCGTAGTGCGGTACATCTCAATCACCCCCATATAATGCGACGGACAAATAGCATTCCGCGCCAGTTCTGGCGATGCCGTTTTGTAGAATTTGTAAAGGTAATCCGTCGCTTTTATAGCCACTTTTAACAGGGTGGTTTTGCCTGTAGCCCGGTAATGTACGCAGGCAGCGGTCATTAAATGGCCCAGGTTATAGGTTTCAAAATTAAGGCGGTCGTTAAAAGCTTTTTCCTTACCGGTTTGCTTACGTTCTTCAATAATTGTGGGGGTATGAATGTAGCCATCCGCACGTTGTACTTTAGCAATCACGGTGATGGTTTTATCCATCAGCTCATTTAATTTAGCATCGCGTGTTGAGGCATACATACTGGCAACCGCCTCAAACAGTTTATAAAAATCTCCATCATGAAAGGGCGGCCCTTCATGCGACCCTGTATCCAGCCCTGCGGCTATCTCGAAATTCCGGTAAGCGTGACTGATCTTCGGATCGGTATAAACGCGCCACAGGTTGGGGATCATGGTATCGCGGCAAACTTTAAACCTGTCTGCCCAGAAACCGTTCGTCCAGGTTACATTACCCATATCCACACTGCTCAATTGAGCAAAGGGGCTTTTGGTGGTATTAACAAGCGATTTATTTTGTGCGCCGGATGTTTTAACAATTAGGGCAAGGCACATTATCATCCCCGCACATTTCCATATATTTTTCATATTCGATATTTTATTCCTTTTTAATATACTGCCGAGTCGCCAGCGTTCAACCTGCATGCTCTACACCTTGCATGTAGTATGTCGAAATAGATCGGCGATCTCCTACCTCACCGATACCAGCTTTACAGGCCCCAATAAACCGGCAGGCAACAAAGCTTTCCCTTCTAAACGGTATGGCGCGTTTGTCCATGTAATCCTATCCTTTTCGGGTTTGATGTGGTCGCCCATCAGGCGGTTGGCCCAGGTATTGGTTACTTCGATGCTTAGCTTGTTAGTGCCAGGCTTTATTGCCCTGGTTATATTTACCCGGTAAGGGTAAGTCCAGGCCACGCCGCAATCAATACCATTTACATAAACCTGTGCCATGTTGGCGACCCTGCCCAGGTCGAGCCATGTTTCGGCCACGGCACCTCTGGTGATAAAAGTTTGCTTATAGATTGCCGTGCCCGAATAATACTTAATACCCTCGTCCTGCCGCTCCGGCCAGCTATCCAGCCTATCAAACATAACAGGCACTGCCGGACCGCCAAACTTAGGGTCGAAACTAAGTTCCCATTGTGGTTTAAGCGCTTGCAATAGCGTTTCCTTTTCGCCTTTAACATGCTGAACCACTTTAAGCGGGGCAGCACCTTTTTTGAGCACCACAAACACAGATCCGTTTGCCGCGAGTTGCAAAGGCAAAACGGTGCGGCCCTTTGTTACCCGCCAATTAGCAGCTAAAACATTTTCGCCGGTTAAAGCATCCCATAGTTCGGGGCTACCTTTTGTTGATCTTAGGGACAATTCAATCGTCCGTTGTTGCTCCTGCTGGTTAGCTATAAAGTAAATATCAAAATCTGGCGCAAGCCGATGTGTCCAGGCGATACCATCAGCGTAGTTCCCGGCTGCGTCTTTAACGATCACATCACGCGGTATGCCTATCATATCAAAAGTTTCCTCTTTATATGGCCCAATTAAAACTTTGCCCGGGGTGGTTTTGTATTTAGCCAATGCCCATAATGCTTCACCCGCTTGTTTCACCTGCTGGTCATCGGTCATGCCATTTGCCTTTAAAGGTTTGTTATTAAACAGTACAGTTGCGCCATCCTTAACCAATTGCTGGAACTTTTTTACAACCTCCGGTGACATTAAACCCGGATCGGGCGACATGGGATGCACGCCCGGAATTACCAGCATGGCATAGCTTGCACCACCGGGAAGCTCAATCCTGCCATTCTTTACTGTGGCCAAACGCAGCAACGCATCCCGGTTAAAAGAATCATAAGCATAACCACGTAAAGGATCAATCCAGTTTTCGGGCAAAGGCATATTGGCCGAGTGGCTGGCATCTGAGATGCTGTTTGTTATCGGTTCGCCTTTGTTGGCCAGCCTTTCTGCTTCCTGTTTTATTCTTTCTGCTCCAAAGATCCCCGGCAGGGTAGCAACCAGTCTATCAGGTAAAATAGCCCGGCGTGGTGTTTCTTCACCGGTAAATACAGCTATATCGGTAACAGGGTGGCCCATTTGTAATAATGCCTGGCATCGCTGAAGGTAGTCAAACCATGCCTTACCCGGTTTCCACCAGGTTTGATCGCGCTGAAAAAACACCCCGATGCCATCCAGGGTAATCCCCGGTTTACGGTCGGGCCAGGGATTATGCACATTTACATGGAACACCAGGCGGTTAATACCCAGGGCAAAATTGCGGTCGGCCATAGTTTTCAGCATGGCGGGGTGCTCGTCCCATAACAACCTCAACTCGGTAAATGCCTCGGCCTGGATAATATTTTTACCATAAATATGTCCTCCCGATATCGCATCCAGCATATCATTAGGCTTATCATGCGTAGGGCTGCGAAACCAAAACTCGCCCATCGGGATATCTGCTTTGCTGTAATGCAGCATACCATCGCTTACCATGGTTGGGGCCACGCTTTCGGCAGTAAATTCGCAGCCTTTTTCATGGGCCAGCCCGGCCATGGTGCCGTAAAAATTATCAACCAGTAATTCGGCAACGGTTTGCCTTATATCACTTAATACCTTTTCAGATATATCGGCGCTTTGCACCGGTACACCCGCCATTACCGGCAGGTAAGGCAACAGATCATACCCGCGGCGTTTTTTAAACTCCCCGGCAAAAACGGGCGACCAGTTTTGGCTGCCGCATTCCCAGCTATCGATATGGAAAATCTTTAAAACCTTTTTTGCAAGATCGGGCCCGCCCTGCCTGATGGCCTCGCCAAACCAATGGTTAAATTGTACTTTGGCGGCTTCAGGATTAAACTTATCGCACTCCAAGCCGCTGCCTGCGCCACCTGTAGCGTTGGTATGGCCTGTTGAGGTGTGGCCTATGCGTAATATTGTCCACTCGCCTGCCGGTACGTCCCAATCGAGTTTACCACCGGGGCTCAATTTATCCGTGAGGTTAATGATCCTGCTTTTATCAACACAAAACTCAGGGGGCAATTGTGCTGCACTGGTTCTTTTACTTACCCGCAATACTTCGCCGGTTTTACTTTCATACTGATGGATCCGCGCTTCCGACGATAACTCAATGCCCGATAATTTTAATGTTGGCTTCCATTTGGCAAAGTCAAGGTCCTCGGCACCGGGTTCTGATCCCGCTTTATCATAAATAAACCTGAAATATTTGGCTGTAGTAGCAGGAATTCCGTTGGTGATCTCCGAGTCCCCATCCTGCCAGCCATGCCTGGGAGGATTAAGCCTGCCTAAGGACCGGAAGTTTTTACCATCATTACTAACCTCGATAAGCAACCGCTCTGCCTGGTAATTGCTGGCTGCGGTATGGATAACAAGTGATCGGCAGGTAAAAGGCTTTTGAAACTCCAGCTGGATCCAACAGGGCTCATTGCTTGTAAAGCTCTTTTTATTGTTTTTTTCCGCAAGATATTGAACATCGGCATCGGCAATACTGGTGCTTACTTTAGGTTGTGCATCATAACTGCTGATGCCCTCACCCTGCGGAGAAGGATAGGCCAGCACTTCGATATCCTTATAATAGTTTTTGTAATGCAACGGAGTTGGTATAGTATCCCTATAAACTTTACCGCCGGCTACTTTAACTTTCGACCAAACCACTTTTTGCATAGACAGTTCGGGTGTGATCCATGGCCCGCCTGCAAGCGCGAAACCATCACAATCATGCATAGCCAGTTTAACGCCTATCCTATCGGCTTCCTGCATGGTAAATTTCACCATGGCCCACCATTCAGGCGTTAACTGTTCAACCGCCGGGGTTAAGTATGGCGGATTTGCGGCTCCTTTTATTGGCATAAGATAAGCGCCGCCAATGCCTGCCTGCTTCATAGCCTGCAGATCGGCGGTGATGCCCTCGCGTGTTACTGCTGCCTGCATCCAGTACCAGAACACCCAGGGTTTCGCGGCCTCGCCGGGGTGCAAAAAAGCTTGTTTTAATTCGTCCTTTGTATAGGAAACACTCCGCACCTGGGCCCTGCCCTGCAATGCGATGCAGCAAATACATGTATGAAGTACCAGGATAAACCTTTTCATAAACATCAGTTAAATTTTGTTTTACCAGCCACTACTCTTGCTTTATCAACATCTCCGTTATACGGCATGGCGCGATATAAAACGTATAATGATAATCCTTTGCAGGTATGCGGTATTGTTCCACTGGCGCCGCCACTTCCGACCAGCTATCATTTCCACCAACTCCCATTTGTACCAGGTCGATATTTAGGGTTATAAAACCAGCGTCTTTTAGCTTGTTGGTATGTTTAGCATGCAGGATATTATCCTCGGTATAAGGCCAGGCGCTCATGCTGAGCAGGCTATCGGCAGTTACCAGCAGGCCATTAGTTTTATTATGCAGCAGCATCCAGCGCACATCGGTGCGGTTACCGTTTTCCTGTGGTACCACATATGGCTCTATAAACTGACTGATGACCTGATTGTAAATACCGGCTTCGGATGCTGTACGCCTGTCTGTATAGTTTTCGTAAGGCCCGCGGCCATAATAAGCGATATTGCTATCAGCCCGTAAAATGCCCATTTGCATACCTACTTTGGGAAGACCGGGCAGGTTTTTATCGGCGACCAGGCTGTAATCAACTTTGATAGTACCTTTTCCGTTTATGGTATAAGTAACTTTAACAGAAGCACTGTCATTAATAAGCGTGTAAGTGCTGTTAATTTTCACCAGGCCCTTTACAGAGCGGTTAATGTTGATATTTTTTAACTGGGGCTGGTTGATAAACCATGGCTTTAGTTTTTCTTCGGCTTTCCATCCCCGGTGATCATTATCGGTAACGGGCCGTGTAAAATGTGGTAAAAGCGGCGCGAATATCTGCTGCTGTCCCTGCAATACATATGAACTTAAGGCACCGTTTGTTTTATCTACCCGGAGCTTGAAATTGTTCCCGCTTAATGTATATGCGGAGTTAGCGTCATCAACAGTAATCTCCGGGTAATTATCAGTAATTGATTTAACAACAGGCAAACCCGTCAGTGCAAACTGATCCTCTGCAATTTCATAACCTTTTGCAGCCCAGGGTTTATCTTCGCCAAGTGTAAAATGAATATCGGCTAAATACTCGTGGTTCGTTTTAAAACGGGGCAGGTATTGTTTTATGCTGATGATGGTGTCCTTACCTGCAGCCAAATCAATATGCGGTAATTGTTTTTTGGCAATGATATGCCCATCTTCCCGCACCTGGAGATATACATCGTATTGGCTTAATGAAACCGTACTATGCCAGTTTTTAATTTTGATCAATCCTTTACCGGCATCAACCAATTCACAAACGGCAGGCTGAAAAACGTGCTTGCATTCATAGATAGCAGGCTTCGGCCGCCCATCTGATGCTACAATACCCTTGATGGTGAAATTATCAAAGTAACGTTCGCCATAGTCGCCGCCATAGGCATAGTATAATACCCCGGTAGAATCTTTTTTTAACAGCCCCTGGTCTTTAAATTCCCATATGGCGCCGCCTATGATGCGTTTGGTTGATCGCCACTGATCCCAAAATTCTTTCAGGTTGCCGTTGGAGTTACCCATAGCGTGCGCGTATTCCACAAAAAATATTGGCCGGTTATCGCCATTTTGCTGGTTGGCCAATAATGGCGCCGTGTATAAACCGGGGTACATGCGGCTCACAATATCTACATAAGGCTGGTCTATCGGGTTTTGCAGCCTGTGCGAGTGATCGTTTGTTTTAGGATAACGCGGATCGGTTGGGTCTACATAACCTTCGGCCTGCGGGGTTCCCTGGGCGGGTTCATAATGCACCGGGCGGGTAATATCAAAATCATGGATCCATGCGGCCATAGCTGCATGGTTTGGCCCCCTGCCTGCCTCGTTCCCTAAACTCCAGGTGATGATGCTTGGGTGGTTCTTGTCGCGCATCACCATGCGGGTGGCACGGTCAAGATAAGCGCCCGTCCACATAGGGTCGTTACTTAATTTGGAGCCGAGACCGTGTGTCTCCAGGTTAGCCTCGTCAATTACCAAAATGCCATATTCATCGCACAGGTCATACAGGTAAGGGTCCATTGGGTAATGGCTTGTACGGATACAGTTGAAATTAAAGCGTTTAATGGTGCGCACATCATTTAAAATATCCTCGCGGGATAATGCCTTGCCTTTTACCGGGTCATGGTCGGGCCGGTTTACGCCGTACAGGTAAGTAACTTTTCCGTTAATGAGTAATTTACCATCATCCTTGCCAAACTCAATGCTCCTGATGCCTACCTTACAGCTTTTTACTTCCACAGTTTGCCCGGCGCTATCCAGCAGCGATAGGGTAAGCGTATAAAGGTTAGGCCGGTCATCGCTCCATTTATCTGGGTTTTTCAGCGTTGTTTCCAGCAAACCAAACTTTACATTATCCAGCCGGGGATAGATTTCGTTGATCATGCTCTCCACACTGCGTTCCAATGGCTTTTGAAATACTTCCTTATTGTTTTTGTCGAAAAGCCGCGCCTCGATTTTATACCCGGGAACAGCTTTGCCTGTAAGGTTCTCCATCCGCGGGCGGATGCTGAACACGGCATCTTTATATTGTTTATCCAGCTTAGCCTGCCACTGAAAATCGGCAATCCTCAGTTTAGGCTCGGCCAGTAGCATTACTTCGCGATGTATGCCGCTCATGCGCCACTGGTCCTGGTCTTCCAAAAAATAGCCATCGCTCCAGCGGATCACCTGTACGGATACCACGTTTTCGCCTGCCTGCAAATATGGCGTGATGTTAAACTCAGATGGCAGAAAGCTATCCTCGCCATAACCTAAAAATTTACCGTTAAGCCATACCTTAAAACCCGAGCTTACACCGCCAAAATGCAGCGTGATATTCAGTTCCTTCCAGTTTGGAGGCAGGGTAAACGTACGCTGATAGCTGCCAACGCCATTATAATCCTGTGGCACATGCGGCGGGTTCACCGGCCGGAACGGGTAAACAGCACTTTTATAAATAGGCTTATCATAACCCTGCATCTCGATACTGGAGGGCACGATGATCCTTTTCCACCCGCTTACCCGGCCTTTATAAAAATCCTTTGGCGCATCACCCGGTTTAACGGCATAGCTAAAATCCCAGTAGCCGTTTAAGGACATCATTCTGCCCGATTTTTCACGGTTGCCGGCAAGCGCATCTTTAATACTGCTGTATGAATAAGCTGTAGCCCTGGCCGGGTCGCGGTTTATGCCATCAACAGATGGGTTTTCCCAGGGTTCGGCATCATAAACCACCGGCACATTGGGTATAGGCGCCGGGGTTTTATCAACCAACTGGGCGTAAAGCCTACAGGGCAAAAATCCCAAAACGAATAAAATAAAAATCAGTCTTTTCATCATCACTTACAATGCACTATATGCTACCGTGTATTTTTTATCCTTTTGAATGGCTATTTCATACAGGTCTTTATCTTTTACTACTATCACACCATCCTTACAAACTGGTGTTGTTTTACTGGCGAAACGTAATGTTCCTGTGCCACTACCCGCACTTACTTTTATTTGTTTAGTGCTGCAATACACTTTAATGTCGCCATGTGGGGTTGGCACACTGCCTTCCATCCATTGCAAACCGCCAAGTTTTGGCTCAATAAGGTACTGCTGGTATGCTGGAGCTGTTGGCTTAACCCCTAAATAATATTTACCAAACAGGTAAATAGGGCTTGCCCCCCATGCATGGCAAAGGCTTTTACCAAACTGGCGGCCATACATGGCATAATGTGCCGCGCCGCTTTCAGCCGGGTCATATACCTCCCAAAAAGTAGTAGCCCCAAGGTTGAGCATGCCGCCCCAGTAATCCTTTATTTCTTTGAGCACGTAACTTTGTTCGCCCATGGCGCATAAGGCTTCCAGTTCGTAAAAGCGCATATATGGGGTGGTTATCTTTTGAATTTTATCGTTCAGCAGCACGTATTTTTTAACTTCCTGCTTTTGGGCTTCGGTGAAATAGTTAAAGAAGATGGAAAACATATTGGCATAGCGGGTTACATTATCCGTTTGCGCACCGTTTACCCGGCTGTGTACAAAGGCATGTTTTTCACTATTCCAGTAATAAGCAAATATTTTTGATTTTAAACCGGTTGATAATTGTTGATATTGAGCGGCCTGGGATTGATCCTGCATGATATTGGCGCATAAAGCCATGGTTTCCAGGCTTCGGCAAAGCAGTAATTGCTCAAAGCTCACCTCTCCCTTTTTACTTAGTTTATCAGCCCAGTCAATAAACACCCAGTCACCGGGCAGACCCTCCATCAAGCCGTCCTTATCCCTGCGGGAGAGGCAATAGTTCATCATGCTTTGCATGCGGGGATACATTTGTTTAATGAAAGCTTTATCGCCGGTATACTGGTAATAATCATAAATACCCATGAACCAGTAAAAGGTATAATCCATAATGGTATTGATGTGACTGGTTACGGGGTCTTTCCCGCGCAGGGCGTACAACGTGCGGGTTACCGTTGGTGAATCAAAATACAGGTAGTAGTTCATTAAATAACTTTGGTAGGCATCACCCGACCATACCCAGCGATCGCGTTTTATACCATCAATAAAAAATTCCCTGGTATTTAAATGCAGCGTATAGGCCGATATATCCCAGATCTTATTAACCTGCTCATCAGAACAACGGAAACTTCCCCGCTGCTGAACCGGCGAATACTCGTAAAGCATGGCTACATTATCTATGCTCACATCATCGTCAAACAATACATTAATGTACCTGAACGCGCGCGAACCTTCCATCGTAAGATCGGCCTTTTGCGGCTGATCAACCTGGATGCTATCCAGCAATTCGCAGGTAGCGGCAGACAAGGCCTCCTCCTTTGATTCACCATAGCAAAGCCTGATGTTGCCTTTACCTTTTAGGCCGATCAGCTTGGCATAACCAAAGGTTTCCTTTCCAAAATCTACCAGTATGGAATGATCTTTTTTTTCAGTTTTTTCGGGTTGATGCTCTTCCACAGGCAAACGGAACGCTGATGGCAGTTGCGCTGATGAGTCAAAATTCCACGCTCCGGCTGCTACATATTTTGTGGCTGATACATCAGATGTTTTGCCGGATTCGTCTATCCACTCCTTATCCTCGTAGGTAACCAGCCAGGAGGTATCTGATGCCAGGTATTGTCCTTTTACATATATAGCCGGTACACTTGCCTGGTTAGATACCTTAAGGCTCAACCGATGCTTACCGGCGGGGATATTTATTGATTTTGGATAGCCCGGTAAAGCTTTGCCATCCAGCTTTACGTTGTACTGCCCTTCAACGGCTAACTCCACCTTTTCGGCATTAGGCAACACAAAATCTTTGTGAAAATCAATCAGCACGTAATGGCTGTCCAGCTTCCAGAAAGGGGGCAGGAATGCTCCCCGCTCTGTACGCCTGTTTTGCATTTTATTGCTCAACCATACTTCATAGTCGCCGGGATACCAGATCCAGTTGGCTTTTTGCGCCATTGCCGTGTCAGCAAAAAACAGGAAACCCAGGCATAGCATCACATAATGCCAGCCGTTTAATTTTTTATGTGTAGTGGTGTTTTTCATTTAGTGTCCGTTAAAAATGAGGTATAAAACAATCATTACTATGGTGAGTAATGTCCAGGCTAATTTTACCCGTTTGGTTGGTTTGGCTATCCGGCTGATTTCCGAAGCATCCGGTTTATAAATTTCGGGCGAGGTATCCAGTAAGGAAATGGCAACAGCCAGGGCAGCAAGAAAAACAAAAATGTAAAACGACAGTAGCAGGTAATGCGGCCAGAGATTGTACTTAGCAGATGGCAGCACCCACAGGTAAACCACTCCCGTACCCAAACTAAAAGCCGAACCTGCCGAAAGAATAGTATTCACGGCTTTACGTGTAGTGCGTTTCCAATAAACTGTAAGCAGGAACACAACTGCCAGCGGCGGGGCTATAAAGCCCAGTACCGACTGAAATACATCGAAAAGGTTAAGCCCTTTAATGCTATCAATAGCCAGTGCCATGCCTATTGCAAACAGGCAGCCTGCAACAACCACCCACCGGCCAATCCTGATCAGGTCGTGGTTGCTGGCATTCCGGTTTATCTTTTCGGCATAAATATCCATGGTAAAAACCGTACTTAACGAGTTTAATGACGAGCCGATAGTACCCACCAAAACGGCTATCAGCACTACTATCACCAATCCGTTCATGCCGGGAGGAAACAGGTTGGTCACCATGGTCATGTAGGCCAATGCGGGATCATCCAGGTGCGGGTAAAGGATAAAGCACAAAATACCCGTAAGGATAAACAGGGGCAGCGACAAGATTTTAAGCCAGCCTATAAAATTAACACCAAGCTGGCCCTGCTCCAGGTTTTTAGCACCCAGCACAGATTGTACCATAGCCTGATCGGTACAAAAAAACGCGATGGCAGATACCGGGTAACCCAGCAATATAGCATACCAGGGATATTTTACATCGCTGGCCGGATGAATAAGGTTCCAATAATTGCCGGGCACTTTATGAAATACCGCCGACAGACCGCCCGCCTTGTTTATACCTAAAACCGTTAAGGTTAATGATACACCGATGAGCAATAACATCTGGAATACATTCACTTTGGCAATGGCTTTTAAGCCCCCGGCAAATGCAAACAGCCCCGCAAATGAAACCAATACAATAACCGATTGCCACATGGGGATTCCTAATATCTGTCTTACCAAAAAACCGCCGGCAAACAAACCTAAAGACAACCAGGAAATGAGCATTTTAATGAGTGCATACCAGGCCAGGATGTTCCGGGTTGAGTCGCCGTAACGGTTGCCCATAAACTCGGGCATGGTAGATACTTTAGCAGCAATATATTTGGGCGCGAAAACCAGGGCCAGCAGCATCAGGAATACAAAGGCATACCAATCAAAATTTACGGCTACTATGCCCGTGCTATAGCCAATACTGGCAAAAGCCAGCAGCATGGATGGCCCCACGTTGGTACCCCACATATTGAAACCTATACTTGGCCATCCTAATGATTTATTGGCCAGGAAAAGTGTTTCGTCCGTTTTGTTTTTATTGCCAAAGCTGGCACGGTAGCCAATTACCAATAAGAGCACCAGGTAAACGGCCACCACAGCGTAATCCAGGGCCGTTAAACGCGACACGATATTGCTCATTGCGATAATCATGCACTGAGTTGATTAGCGGTTAAATGATATTCGGCCAAAATATCGTCGACTTTAACCGGCATGCCTGTTTGCAGGGAACGATCCATAGCCTGCAACAGCGCAATGGTGCCTACACCTTCTTTAATATCCGGGTAAGCCGTAAAACCTTCGGTAATACTGTCGGCAAAATATTCAAGATAGTTCTGGTATTCGCCCGCATGGTGGCTTTTGCCCTCAAAACGGAAATAATGTTTTAGCTTATGTTCCCAGGTAATGATCCTTTCTTCGCCCGTTTTATCGGTTATGGCATAACGCAGGTCCATATAATCGCCCTGGCTGCAACCTTCAGTACCTCTTAAAATGCAGCTCATCTCGCTATCACGGGTAGCGGGCTGTACCGGGCCGGTGTAACAACCGCTTACCCTGGCAATGCGCCCATCTGTTGCTTTGAATATAAAATGCATAGTGTCGGGGTTCTTCAATCCGCCCTTTGCCCCGTTTGAGCTTAACATGCCGTATCCCATTACTTCCTCAATATTGGGCAGGTACCAGCGTATAAAATCTGTGGGGTGACTTAAGCCTCCATAAAGCCATTTAAAAGCATTTTGTAACGACCATGGTTTATCTAAAAACCAGCGATGATCGGCATGATAATAAGCCTCAATGGTGATAAGGTCGCCAACCAGGCCTGCTTCATAATCCTGGCGCTGTTTTTTCATCGGCTCAAAAAAACGGGAGCTTTGGCCAACAAACACCCTTCTGCCACTTTTTTCAACCAGGTCCAGTAATTCGGCGGCTTTGCTAAGGTCATCAATAAAGGGTTTGGTACATACCACATGCTTGCCATAATGCAGGGCTTGTTTCACATGTTCGGCATGCAGGTGGTCGGGCGTATAAATAGCAATAATATCAATGTCTGCATCGCTCAGCATGTGCTGGTAATTGGTTGTGTAGTTATGAAAGTTAAATTCCGCTGCACGGCGTTTGCACATTTCAATACTCATATCGCATACCATTTTCAATTCCAGTTTGTTGCTCTGTAATACTGCCGACATGGTACTGCGGCCTTCGCCTAATCCTAATATTCCTACCTTCATATTTAATTATTGAGTTACTGAATTATTGATTTTTAATGGCTTAAAAAACACCCAAACTTCACCGGGCTTTGTACCGGGAATACCTTCCTGGTATTTTTTCATCAGTTTATTCCATTCGTTTACCCTCGGGTTGTTTTCTGTTGTTTTGGGATTCAGCTTATCCAGGCTTTCACCTTTGGGGATGCTGATGACTAACATCAACTGCCGTCCATTTTTAAAAACCAGCAGTTGCTGAAAATTGGCGTTGCAAAAACCTTTGGAAACTTGGGGCCATTTCTTAAACTGGGTTGCATGATAGTTTAAATATTCCTGCTGCAGTTTGGGTTCTTTCACCAAATTGGCCGCCAGTATTATGTTGTGCCATTCCGGCGCTAAGACGCAATTAACGCAACATTGTTGCTTATTGAAAGTATAAAAGGGATGACTATATGTCCTTATTGTCATTCCGGGGTACAATTCTTTAATTAAATTATATAATTTATTTATATTCAGATATTTATCGTAAACAACTAAATGGTTACTCCACTCATAAATTGATGATAATGGCAAGTTTTGCTTCTTAACCAGGCTCAATAACGGTCGTTGATCTATAGTTTTCCCAACTGGTCCGGTAATTTCAACGACAGCGTAAGGGTTGTTAATTACCCTTCCATAGGCTGCATTAAACAGCAATACCAGGACCGTCATTAATCCTAAACTTCTCCGGGTGATGTGAATAATTAAAGGCCTCATTCCGACTTATAATTAGTGGGCTGGCCTTCCCGGTTAACTGTTTTGTATTTAAGCAGGTATTGATAAGCCGGCTCCACCCCTGCCGCTTTCTTAATTTCGTTTGCCACCTGCGGCCCATTATTTTCCCATACATTGCCGGGACCGTTGGCATTTTTCAGGAATTTTTCTGCAGGGCACCAGTTGTTTTTAATGGTGATGTATGACGAGCCTTCGTCGGTATATAAGTAAAACCAGTGTTCGGGATCATGCGCGTAGGGAGCTTTATAAATACTATCCACGTAATTATTACTGATCACCGAACCGGGTTGTGCCGATAAGGTATAAATACCTGCCACATCGTACATATTACGTGCATAGTGATGAATCTTATTGGCTGTAATATGGTTATCACTCATCGCGTTGGTACTTTTTGTCCAGCCCCAACCCATACTGATGCCGGTATAGTTTACATTGCAAACCTCGTTATGGGCTATAGTAATGCCTTTTACATATCCTGTGCCAATGCCCACGCATCCCCAGTCTTCATTGGTGGCATCGGTTACCAGGTTGTTTTCAATACGGTCGTTGGTGCATATTTCGCGTTTGTCGGTTGGGTTATAAGGTAAATGAACCTCCTGCGCCTCATACGAATAAACCCCGGCGAGGATGGCTGTTCCGCCAATGTCTTTAAACAGGTTACCTTTTATCTCGTCATCATGCGTGGCCCGCTGGTAATCTAAGCCAGTTGAGGCCAAGTGCTCAAAGCGGCAGCGTTCAAAAGTGGTATAAGCAGCGTAAGCCACTTCAATGGCAGCGGCGGGCCGGCCAACCCATGCCTGGTTTTCCAGACCTTTTTTGTCGGGCGTACCGGGTATTTTAAGTTTATAGGCATCCAGCATATACATGCCGTCCTGGTGCGGCACCAAACCTGCTTTTGAAGGCCGGAGCCAGCTGCTATGTTGAAAACCAATGTTTTTAAAACTGATATGACTTACCGGATGATCTATCGTCCCCTCAATCTTTACAATATTTTCAAGGACAGGAACAGTTACCCTGGCGGTGGACAGATCCTCACCGGGGCGGGGCATGTAGTATATTTTACGATGTTCCATATCCAGGTACCACTCACCGGGCTGGTTTAAAAACTGTGCCGATCTGCTGAGATAAAAGGCTGAGTTGCCCGTTTTTTTGGAGATCCAGGGCGCAGGCCAGGGATGTTCCGACTGGATGCGGCTTTCGGGCTGATAAAAAGATAACATCACACTATCACCCGCCACTTTTGCCGATTTAACCCTTAGTATAGCGATAGCCCACCACTGGTGTATAAACATTTCCATACCCTTTATGTGCAGGGTATCAAAAGCCGCGGGTTTAGGGATCCAGCAGATTTGGGTTTGATGGTCCCACGATAAAATACGGCTCATTAATGGCGCATCTGTTTCCCTTGCCGGGGTGGCTTTAATATTGTTAACCCATAATTGCCTGAAATTCACTACATCATCACCAATTAAGGGTGCGTTGGCAACCCATACTTTCCCGGCAACATTCAAGTGCAAACCGGGGATATTTCCTTGCAGCTTTTTCCAGCCGTTTACGTTAACACCACCACTTAAAATAGCTTCGCCTTTGTCAGTGCCTTCTATAGTAGTAGGGCTATCCGCAGTGCCCGAGTCTTCGGGGCGAATAAACAAAGGTTCGGATAATTGGTAAACTCCCTTCTCCACCATAATATGAATCCCTCCCTTTATGGATACATCGTTCAGGCGGCGCAGCTCACGCGCTTTTCTAAGGGCCATTGCTACCGTAACCAGCGGTTGCTGTTGTGTTCCCGTATTTTTATCCGAACCATTAGGCGATACCCATATTTCCGCAGCCAAAACGCTGCCCGTTAAAGCAACAATTAACAGCAAAGCGACGATAAATATGCGGCAGATGTTCATTAACAATTATTGGTTTGATGTTTGAAAAATTGATTTTATGTAGGTGGCATTGGCGCTAAAGTTCCATTTAACGTTATGCACATCTTTGGTATCTCTCGACCGCTCAATCACCAGCCAGCCGCTCCAGCCCATTTTATCCAAAATTGCTTTTACCCGTTCCATGTTTATTTCGGGGTCGTTCTGTAGCCATTGGCCATCAGTATTGGTACAGTGGATCATTACAATATTTTTCTTGCCCAGTATCTGCAATTCCCTTTCCAGGTTGCGGCCATTATCAAGCGCGTTTTGAAAGTTGAAATAGCTTTTTATAGCCGGCGAACCTATCTCTTTTAACAACTGCAACTCACTCCTGGCGTCCAGTGAAGTTTCAACACCAATCACTACACCCGCTTTTTCGGCTATTTTACCCACTTCCTTTAAGCGGCCAACTATTGCAGGGCGCAGCTTTGGGTATTTAACCAGGTCGCCCTTAATACCCAATGGCAAGAAGCCAACTTTTACATGCATTTGCTTCATGGTATTGATGCAATCTTCAACAGCCTTAACAGCAGTGGGCCGCTCGGCAAATGATTGTGCAAAAAAACCGGTCATTCCCAATGAGGGTATTTCCAGGCCCAGTTCTTTAGCTTTATTTAAAAACAGTTCCCGTACCGAATCTTTTGCCAGTTGATTATCAAATGTCTCGCGATCGCCAAGGCCGCCCATGTCAACCTCAACCCCGTCGGCGCCTATATCTTTGGCAAGCTGGAAAGCGCCAATTTTTTGCCTTTTGATTATCATGAGGTCAACTACGGCCACCTTGTACCGCTGTTTTGCCGATGGAGTTTGCGCTATAACCTGTTGTACCAGCCCTATTGTAAATAGCACAACGCCCAAAACCAATATCATCCTGCTTTTCATATCCTCTACTTGTTTATTGCTGCCGCGAAAACTTTTTTCAATTGGTCAAACCCTTGTATGGCGCCGGCAGGCAGCTTTTCGCCCTTATCTCCAAATACATACATAGCCGGTTCTTTTTCAATGGTTACTTTTGATTCATCTATATTGCCGCTCTTATCTTCAATCGTGCTGATATTGAGGTGGAAGTTTTTGGCAATGAACCTATACAACGGAAACCTTTTGGATGGTCCAAAATCGTGACCTTCATTGGGGAGATGTACATTTTCCACCATATTTTCGGCTCCATAATAACCATACATTTTTTTGAGGTAAGGAAAATCATGTTCGGGCATATTGGCTGTCCAATCCTGCCCGTCAGATACAAGCAATTGCGGTTTTGGGGCGGCCATAGCTGCAAGCTCTACATTATCTGTTCCACCTCCGCACTGGTGTACAGGCATCCCGCTTTCGCAGGGGCAACCGCCATAAAAATAGGATGATACAGAAACTACCGGTGCGCTTAGCTTAATCCTGTCGTCCAACGCGGTCATTAAAACGGTATGGCTGCCGCCACCAGATCCGCCGCTGATTCCTATTCTTGCAGTATCCGTTTCTTTTAATGATGATACATAATCCAATATCCTGATAGCTCCTAAAATTTGAATACTTTGCGCAAGGCTGCGGCGATGATCTTCGTACTTAAACTGCAACAGCGATTCGCCCCAGGCAAAAAGGTCATAGCTATAGGCCATAACCCCCATACGGGCCAGGGTGGCGCAACGCAACTGGCAATCGGCACGGTAGCGCTGGTGTTCCCAATGCCCGTCGGGACTTAATACGACCGGGATCTTCCCTTTTATTTTTGATGGTTTATATAACGACCCATTGATGTATAAACCCGGTAAAATTTCAATGGCTATGTTCTCTACGGTGTAACCATCAAATACTCTTTTTGGGGTAATGATAGGTTTTGAAGCAGGTTTTGCAGGTAAAGGCCATAACTCCAAAGCTTTATATAGTTGTGGTTTAAGTAAAACTTTGCGCTGTTCCCAGCTCGCTTTATCATGATACTGCGATGCAATACGGTCCAACTCCTTCCAGCCATCGGTAACAGCCCAGCGGAAATATTCGTACTCCTTTAGCTTATACCTGCCGGGGCCTTCTTTATTTACTTTCAGATCGAGCGGGGTAAGCACATTAGCCAGCGTAGTATCCACATCCGGCCGGAAACGCCACTCTGCATAGTTTACCCATTTATCCTGAACCTGGGCATCGGTGAATTTAATCTTTACATGATACCTATCCTGGATCTCATCAAGTACTTCCTTTAATGATTTTTTGTACAGGCCATCCGTGGTTTGCTGTGCACCGGCTGTATAAAACAATAATGTAAAGCAGGTTATGAGTATACCGATTATTTTTTTCATCACATTTTTCCTTTAAAGATCTTTAGCATCACCTGTTGTTGCCACAGGTGCTGTGTACCCATCAACCTTAGGCCACACCCCGTCTTTTATTTCTTTCAGATCCAGTTTTTGGGGATCGATCACTACATGTTTTATTTTTTGCCTGCGCCAGGTATAAACCACATGCACCAGTCCATCTGCCGACTGGATCACCGATGGGTAAGAATACTGGCTGATTGGCGAATCTTCCAGTATCGCGGCAGCATACCAGTTAACGCCATCTTTTGATACAGCCACGTTTAAAGGCGTACGGGCGCCTTTTGCCAGTGTTCCCGGCGGTAACACATGGTTATAAACCAAAAGCTGCCTGCCGTCCTTTAACGTCACCGCATCGGTACCCGAGTTATTGTTTGGCAAAGTAGTTCTTTCGAGCGGCGACCAGGTTTGTCCCTTATCTTTTGACCAGGCTGTTAGTATCGCCCGGTTCTGGCTACGGCAAAGTACCTGCAGCCTGCCATCTTTATGGATCAGGATACTGGGCTGTATACCTTTCAGCTCTTTACCATCACTAATAGGGCCTATCATGGTCCAGGTTTTACCAAAATCATGACTGGCTTCAAAATGCACCTGCCAGGCTTTACCCTCGGTACTTACCGGGCTTAATAATGTGCCATCCTTCAGCAAAACCGGCTTGTTTTTAATCGGGCCTAAAAAGCCATCCGGCAAAGCAGTTTGAGCCGACCAGCTAATCCCTCCGTCGTCTGATGTTTTCATATACCCCCTCCACTTTGCAGGACTTGGGCCAATTTTATAAAACAACAACAGCTTACCACCCGGAACCTGGTAAAGCACGGGATTCCAGCAGGCGTAGCTTAAAGTATCGTTCTGTATGCCGTTGGCCACATTAATGCCTTCGGTCCATTTGCCGTTAACCAACCTGCTTACCCAGATACATACATCGGGGTTACGTTCTTTTGTACCACCAAACCAGGATGCCACGAGGCCTTTTGGTGTTTCGGCAATGGTGGCTGCATGGCATTCGGGATAAGGTGCTTTATCGTAAATAAATTCATCCTTTACAATGCCTTTGCGCCAGGGATTAGTTTGGGCAAATGTTTCGCCGGCTATTGCGCAGGCGGCTAATATGATCAGCAAGATTTTCTTATACATAACTATTATATTTATTGAGCTGTTTTCTTTGCTGCATCAGCAGATTTTTTAGCTTTAGCAGCATCTACATAAGCCKTAAATAACTGGTGCCAGTTACGGCCATTATTGTTGAGGTACTGCTCGTTTTTGGTTTTGTAGATTTCAAAAATGGCCGAGATCTGTTTAATATTTTTAAAATCAACCGCCTGCTCGCGAGCCTGCTTTAAATTGGCCAGTATGGTTGCTTCTTCAACCGGCGTCAGATCGGTAACGATGGCTTTGTAACCTGCCAGTGTAAAAGCCACCTTGCCAATGGTATATTTATCCAGTATCGCCTCTACCTGCTCTTCATTAAGATCTTTGCGCAGACCAAACATCAGGTTTTCATGGACCGACTTTGGCACGGATGAATTGATGATGATCTGCCTGTCCATAGTGCTCAATGGTTTGCCGGTAGCCGGATCAATCCCGGCAGGTACAGATTCGTACGAGTGGCTATTGTTCCAATCCCGGATGGCTTTCAGGTGCGCAGCCACAACGGTTTTTAACCGTGAAGCTTTCCCGGTATCATTCAAGGTGAGGGAGCTTACCCATTCATTTGCCTTTTTATCAATCTCCGCATCAGCTTTAGCCTGTGCTTCTGGCGATGGCACCTGTTTTGCCGCTGTTTGATCTTGCGCCTTACTTAGGGTTGATGTGATGAGCAATACGGCCAATGCCATACCCACCATGTTTAATATTTTCATGTTTATACTCATTAGATAGGTAGATTTAACTTTTAACTTCAAAATTGTAACTGCCGGATCCTATCCGGAAAATAGCCCGGCCGCCTTCTATTTTTACCAGTTTAATATCTTTTATGGCATCCGCTGCCCGCCCCGATTCGGTTACAGTTTTGCCGGTGCCTGCCGGTATGTATACTAAAGCTTTACTGTTAGGCGGTACTGTTATATGCCAGGTGAAATGACCTCTATTGTTTGTCCAGCTACTTTTAACCACACCATATGGCGTTTCATATGAAGCATTTACGCTGTTCAATTGACTTATTACCGGAGGTATCATCACCATTTCCTTAAAACCCGCGTTAACAGTTTTAATCCCGGCGAGGTCCTGGTAAAACCACGCCACCAAATCGCCAAGCAGCATAATATGGTTATGCGAATTCATGGCCGGGTTGGCGGTATCGCCGTTCCATAGCTCCCATATGGTGGTGGCGCCATGTTTTACCATATAGCCCCAGCTCGGGTAATCATCGTTGGAAGCGATGCGATAAGCCAGGTCAGGCCGTCCATATTCGGTAAGGCCGCGCATGAGCCATTGTGTACCTATAACCCCGGTGCTGATGTGTCCGTTTGCATCGTTTTCGATTTTATCAACTATGTTTTTAAAAACCGCTTTGTTATTTACTGCAGGGGTGATGCCAAAATACAAGGGCAGCAAATTGGCGGTAACAGTATTGTTAGCATAGCGAAAGCTTTTTTTATCGAGATATTTTTGGTTGAAAGCATTGCCTACCTTTAGCTCCAAGGCAGCAAAGGCCTGTGCATCGGCAGGTTTATTGAGCAGTTTGGCAAACTTTTGCATTAATCCCGACAGGTGATAATAATATGCTGTCGCGATAAGCTGCCCATCAGTATTGYGGGAAGAATCTTTAGAGTGGATCAATTCCGGCGATTCGGGTGGCACGCACCAGTCGCCGTATTTATCTTTGGTCACTATATAATCCTTCATGTATTTTAGGCGCATATAATCCATCCATTTTTTCATGGAGGCATAATGCTTTTCAATGGGCGCCTTATCGGCAAACTGGCGGTAAAGCATATCAGCAACCAGGATATAAGTACCTGGCCAGGTCATGTTGTCGCTGTAATAATTCCAATAGGCCGGGGCTACATCGGGTATAGCGCCATCCGGCTTTTGCGATTGGGCAATATCATCCAGCCATTTGGCGTACAGATTACCATTGGCAAATACAAAACTTTCGCCAAGAGAGCCTACTGCACGGTCGCCAAGCCAGGGCATCCGCTCGTTACGTTGCGGGCAGTCAACCGGCATACCTTTGTAATTGCTTAATATGCCCCAATAAGCGTTATGATAGATCTGGTTGATGAGCGGGTTGGATGTTTCAAAATACCCGGTTGTAGCCATGGCATCATAAACTACCTCTCCCTCAAAATCGGCCAATCCGGGCTCGCCAGGGTAGCCGCTGATCTCTACGTACCTGAACCCATGGTATACAAATGCCGGGCTCCAGCTTTCGTCTTCGCCACCTTTCAGGGTGTAAACATCCGTTACTTTGGCATCGCGCAGGTTGGCTACGTACAGTTCGCCATTGGGTTGTAGGGTTTCGGCATAGCGCAGGATTACTTTATCACCGCGTTTACCTTTTACATGCATTTTCACCCAGCCGGCAAAATTCTGCCCCATATCCAAAATCCAGGTGCCCGGTTTAAGCTGATTTACGCTGACAGGCTTTACAGTATCCATAACTTTAATGGGTTCATTTACCTGGGCCTCTACCCTGCCTCCCGGCGCTTCAACCAGTTCGGCCTTTAGCCATTTGCTGTCATCGAAGCCGGTGTTGTTCCAGCCGGGCATCTCTTTGGTGGCATCATATTCTTCGCCATCGTATTCGTTATTGGTGCGGATTGGGCCATCAGCAGTAAACTTCCAGCTGTTATCGCTCACAATTAATTGCCGGGTACCATCGGTATACTCTACCTCTAACTGTAGCAGCATTTTGGGGAAACCAAATTCCTTAATTTTTTTTGGTTTGTATTTGGGGCGCATGGTAAAAAACCTGCCATTGCCCAATACCGTTGCAACAGCGTTTGCACCTTTTTTTATTGCATTGGTAACATCAAAAGTATTGTACTTAACAGATTGGGTATAATCGGTAGGCGGCCCGGCAAGCACTTGATCGCTTATAATGTTACCATTTATATAAAGTTCATAATGACCTAAACCAATGATATATATGGTAGCTTTTTTTACACCAGGCTTTACATCAAACTGTTTATGGTAATAACGTGCCGACAGGCGGGAGAACTTAGAAACACTGTCCCAGGGGAAGCCGCCATCATGGCCTATCCAACGGGCTTTCCAGTCGGTAGTATTTAGCAAACCTTCGCTCCACATAGCGGGTTGGCTCCATTGGCTTTCGCCTTTATTGGTCCATACTTTGACTTTCCAGTAACAGGCTGTACGACTAATTAATGTGTTACCAGCATAATTAATCATGATGGATTCGCCCGAATTTACACGATGCGAATCCCAAAGATCGCCCAGGTTGGCGGCCAGTTTTGCAGGGGTTGATGCAACCAATACCCGGTAAGCTGTTTGATTAATATTACGACCCTCTCCTGTTATCTGCCAGCTTAACCTTGGATGGGTAGTTTCAATACCCAGCGGATTGTGCAGCATTTCGCAGCGCTGGTTTTGCGTGGCAATATTGGCCAGGCACTTATACGATGAGAGTATAAATATCAGCAGGGCTATATGTGCGCGTTTACTCATTTGCCCGAAAAATCAAAGTATAACGTTAACGGCAAAGCCATATCTATATCCTTGTAATAATCAAAGTATTTGTTGGGAAAGCCCTGTGCACCTAATTTATCGGGCTTTTGAGATTTGGTACCAATCGGACTGATGCCATGCATAAAGGATATATCTCCCGATGGGAACGCGGGCGCCGTGTTGTACACTTTTTTGGGGGTAGCCGGTGTAAACAGGCGCATAAATACATCGCGGTTATCGCAAACAATAGTGATTGGACCGGTATTGGCGTTTAGCCTCATCCAGTACAGGTTGGCGTAGTATCCCTTAAATTCTGGGTACTCAATTTTTGGCTCACCAGTTATGGTATTGTTATAATGTTTGTCCCAAACACCCAATGAGTTACCTTTCAGCCTGTTTTTCCAAACACGGTAAGGGCCGCTGCCCATGTATTGTACCCCTTTAACATCTTTTTCGGGATAAGAAAAGCTTACGCCCAACAGGTTACCTTCTTCACCAATGGGCCAGTATTTTACATCCAGCTTTACCCAGCCTGAGGGGTACATAGTCCATTTTAATTTTGCCATATTGGCTTTGGGTTCAAAAGCTGCTTCAACTATTACGGTATCGCCCTGGTAATGGTAGCTTAGCTTTTTAAAGCCTGTTTTTTCAGCACCTTCGGCCAATACGGGCCCGTTGTTAAATGGGATTTCGCCAAGGCTGTTACTTACCTTTTTCAATACACCCGAGTTACGGTTAAACTCCAGTAGGATGTTATTACCACTGGCCACTTTATAAACTGAATCGGTTTCGGTAACCGTTATTTTATGACTCTCAGTTTTTTGTATAATACGCCGAACAAAATCATGAGGCATTTTAATGGGGAAACTCCAGGTAAATAATTCTTTTTTGTGCGGATCAACGGCAGTTACGTATAATACCTCATAATACTGCCAGTTTTTAGGCAAATCAAATTGTAAATTGCCGTATTGGCCCGGTGCTACATTTGGTGAGGTTATCGGTCCGGTTTGCGAGGCGGCCTGCGGCTTGGGCTGCTGCCACGCATCGTTAAACTTAACCAGCTTATAACTAAATGTACACTGCTTTAAATTGGTATATAGATATCGGTTCTCCAGTCTCAGGTTACCATTAAATGCAGGGGTAATTTCCCGCGGCTCAAGGTGCACAGGGCACCAGATCTCCTTGATAGCGTAATAACTGCCTTCCTTTTCGTGATACGGCCCTACAATGCCATCCGCAGCGTGATCACCATCGGAGTCGAGCTCATTATTTTTATCGGTGCGCACCACATCTTCATCTGCAAAATCCCAGATAAACCCACCGGCCGAAAGCGGCGTATGGTACATCAATTCCCAAAAATCGTCCAGGCCTGCACCAGCACCGCCGTCGTAAAGGCCGTGCAAAAACTCGGTTGGGAAAGCCACATCGTGCCCATGTAAATTGGTGCCGGTGCCATAATCATAGTTGATATAATGCTGTGTGTTTGTGCCCCTGAACACAGCCCAGGGGTGGATGAGCGGCCGCTTCTGAATATCCAGGTCGTCAAAAAAATGATCGAGGTCAAAATTAAAGCCCCCCTCGTTGCCATTATCCCAAATAACTATTGATGGATGGTTTACATCCTTCGCTATCATTTCCTTCGCCAGCTTAGAACCCACTTCCGTATCATAATGCCCGTGCCAGCCGGTAAGCTCATCCAAAACAAAAAGACCCAATGAATCGCAGGCATCCAAAAAATGATCATCGGGCGGGTAATGCGACATGCGCACGGCATTCATGTTCATATCCTTCATCAGCATGATATCATCAACGCTTTGTTTTTTGTTCATTGCCCTGCCGGTTGTGGGCCAGAACGAGTGGCGGTTAACGCCTTTAAACTTGATTTTTACATTGTTCACATAAATACCATCGTGCAGCCTTAGCTCCACCGTGCGGAAACCAAACCGCTGCTTTACCGTATGCACCGTTTTACCGGCCTGGTTTAGGGTAAACATCACATTATACAGGTTAGGAAACTCGGGCGACCATAACAGCGGTGATGCGACCCTGGTGGTGAGATTCACCAGGGTATCGCCGGCATTTACATTCGTTTTGAAAACCCCACCAACTTTTTGTCCCTTAAGGCTATATACCTGCCCGGTTATTGTTCCAGCTTTAACTGATGATAACTTTATCGCGGCTGTTAGCTTGCCATCGGCTTTGGCGTCAATGGCATAATGCTTAATGTGAGCTTTGGGAAAAGCCTCCAGGAACACCGGCCTGAAAATGCCACCGAACACCCAAAAATCGCCTTTCCGTTCAGCCGCATTTACGGATGCATTGGCCGATTGCTTGGAAACGGTAACTTCAAGCAAGTTGGGTTTGCCATAATTAAGCAAGCTGCTGATATCATATTTAAAACGATAAAACGATCCCTGGTGAATGGCTCCTGTAGATCTGCCATTCAGTTTCACTTCGGTGTCGGTCATGGAGCCATCAAAAACTATATTGATGCTTTTACCCTGCCAGGCAGCCGGAACGTTAAACTCGTATTTATATAAACCTTTTTCCTTCCCTTTCAGGCTATCTTTTACAAGTCCGTAATTGTATTTTCCAAAGCCCTGTAATTCCCAGTTAGATGGAACGGGGATGGTTGTCCATTTGCCCGAATTGCGACCGTCGGTACAAAAAAACTGCCAGTTAACGGTATGATCGCTGCCCGTGCCCGATAAATATACCTTTTGTGTTTCCTGCGCGCGGGCAGTTATTCCGCTTAGCAGTAACAGGGCATAGGTATATATTTTAAAACAGGCAGATCTCATGGTAATCAGTTTGTAGTAGGTGTAAATTTTAGCGGATTATCCGTTCGGAATGGCGCGGCAGGTAATCCGTTCTTGTTATAGAAATTGGGCTGGGCCGATTCCGACCAGGCAAAACGTGCAGCTACAGGAGCATCTATCCCATCTGCCGAAATCTCAACTGTATTACCTTTGATGGCAGCAATAGCGGGTACAAATTTGCTATCCTTGCCGGCTACAGTGAAATCGGTAAGCGGTTTACCATCATGACTAATCAGTCCATTACCTGTATGTTTAAAACGCAGGATGATCTTATTACCGGTGATTTTCATGCTTTTATACATCGGTCCGCAGAAAACAAGCTTTTGCTGTCCGTAAGTATTGGCTAATGCCTGTAATTCCAGCCGGCGGCCAACCTCCCATTTAAATGGCGGGTGAATGTTTTTAAGATCATCGTTCAGATCTGTCGTGATGATCATACCTGTATGGAGGATCTGTAAAGCCATGGTTTGGGCTTCTCTTAATTCAGGTTCCGTAAACTCAGTATAAGACACCGCACCTTTGCTTTGAGAATAATAAAAGGGGGCTATCTGCACATAATAAAATGGCAGGCTTTTGTTGTTCCAGCTTTTACGCCAGTTATTGATGAGCGCTTCCATTTTATAGGTGTAACTAATGGTTTCACCCAGATAGCAGTTACTTTCACTCTGGTACCATAAAAAACCTTTAAGCGCAAACGGCGCCAGCGGCGCAATCATTTTGGTGTAGAATTTACCAGGATCACCCTCAATTTTAATGTTATTGGTTTTAAAATATGGGATAGCATCAAAAGCTTCCTGCGGCGCCCATGGCTCAATGCGGCTGCCGCTTACTGCCGATGAAATGATACCAACAGGCACTTTCAGATCATGATTAAGATTTTTGGCGAAGAAATATCCCACCGCCGAAAAAGCACGTAAAGCGGAATCCTCCGCGATACTCCAGCCAGAATGAGCGGAATCGGGTTTTTGCAGGTTTTTTTGGGAGACTAAAAAGAGCCTGATCTGTGGGTTATGCGCTCTATCCAGTTCATTAACCGGTGAATTTGCTGTACTGGTATCGGGCTTTTTAACCTTGCTATTCTTGCGCATCTCGTATTGCATGTTCGACTGGCCCGAACACAGCCACACCTCGCCTACCAGGATATCTGTAAGCTTTATAGTATTGGTGCCGGCGATGATTAACGTGGCCGGATTTGCCGAAGCAGGCATCGGTTTAAGCGTAACTATCCATTTACCGGTAGCATCCGCAATGGTTGTTTTGGTTTGACCGTTGAACTTAACTGTTACCTTTTCGCCTGCTTTGGCGGCACCCCAAATTGGGACGGGTTGATTGCGCTGCAATACCATGCCGTTACCTAATATTTTAGGCAAAACAACCTGGGCTATGCTGCCTGTAAAACAGAATAAGCTCATAATCAAACAGCAAAATATCGCCCTGCTACCCATTCCTAATAATTGCCTGTTTTAAATGATTTGATATAATAAACCGCGGATTTAGCAGATTCTCCTGCTTTTGGCAGGTCGTAGTTTTGATCCGTTGGTGTGTCTGTATCAGGGAAACGCCGTACCTCGCCTGTGCGGAAAACAACACGGTTCACGCTTAATACCGGGGCAAAAAACAAGGCGGTAAGTACATCCTTGCCGTTTACATTCATGGTATAAAAACGAGTGTTGGTGTTTAATTTCAGGATGATATGATAGGGTTTGCCTGCCTCATACTTCATGATATTTTTATCACGATATCCCGCCTTGGTCCTGAACTGCCCCGCCGAATCAAGTGTGAGCCTGATGGCGGCACTGCCCTTTTCATCCTGGAACTCTATATCAAGCATACCGGTATTATTTTGCCCTGGGATGATGGTAAAATCGGCCATTAACTTTTTAGATACAGGCACCACGCGTTCCGCTTTGGCATAATCAAAAGGGTCGCTATCCTTCAGGGTAAGGCTTTTTTCGCCATCCGGGGCTTTTTCAATAGTTACGGGAGCCCATTGGGGGCTGTAAGTATTCCACAGGTTCAGCTCTTTACCGACAGGTATCTCATTAAATACTTCATTGGCATGTGCACCGGCTATTTCGGTTAGGGGTACAGGCATTGATGATACCCAGATATCCTCCTTATTCATACTATAGGTTACCCACAGCTTACCATCGGGCGGCGTACCGTTGCCTTCTTCAATCCCGCGCACATATTGCGGCCCGTATGATTTATAAGCGCCACCATACCGCATTGCCGAAATTTCGCCGTTAACCAGCAACAGATTTTTATAGTTAAGCCCATCATCACTAACCGAAACAGCCAGCGGCCACCTGAATTCGGAAGGGTTATAAACAGTTGCATATTTACCATCGGATGTGCGCTGCCCCCAAATTTTGGCATTGCTGTTTACAAAGCGCGGCGCACGTGCGGCATTTGCAGGCCAGGTTTTACCATTATCGGTGCTGATGGCTGTTAGGGCGTACTTCCATAAGCCTACTACCCGGCCATCAGGCAGGTTATAAAAATTGAAAGCCTTATAATCTTTATGCAACGGTATTAAAGGATCTTTTTTATCGGTTTCTTCTACCCACTGCATCATCATTAAGGGGTTAGCCATCAGCTCATCACAGGCCTGTACAAAGCCTTTATCTTTACTGGTTTTATAAAATGGATAGCTTGTGTTTTTTTCGTTCCATTTAGGGTTGTAATGAATAAAGTAGATAGGTCCGTATTTTCCGTTTGGTAAAACCTCGCGCACCACCCGTCCAATCCCCTGCCCGTCATTAGGGTCGTCGTGCCCATCCAAACAAATACCGTAAAAGCCCAACACCAGCAAGCGTTTTGATTTGGCGGTATAAAAGCCCATACGCTGGTGCATTACCGAATACAGGTTATTTGCCACGCCCGGATGCCCTTCTTTTGTAGTACCATCTGGTATTTTATAGGGCGGAAAAACAAGGGTTGGTTTCGACCAGGTTTGCCCGTCGGCAGATGCGATCACCAATGTTTGACCGGGGGGCGCGCTCTCTCCTACCTTATCACTTAAATACTCAACATAAAAAGTATTGTTCCAATAAGCCAGCATGGGCGCATGGTTATAGGTAAAGCCAAAACCATCAGCCAGCTCGGGATGTTCCCGGTTGGCCCTCAAAATCTGCGTACTATGCACCCCTACTACCGGGGTTAACTGCCCATGATGGTAATCAACATTAACCAGGGTATTGCCGGTGTAGCGTACAGTATCCTGTGCCTGCGCGGTATAAGCAATTAATGTAAACAGTAATATATTGATGATCTTGTTCATGTTAGCTTCTGTCGTTTTTCAACTGTGCTTCTTTTAGCAGTAAATCCAGTTGTTTTTTGGTCACTTTAAAAATGGTGCCGTGTTTATGCCCTTCGGGTACCTTTACACTATCTGATACATCAGTAAAAGTCTTAAAATCGGTAGTGCGCATAGCGCCATATCTTTTTAACCGGTATGAGTCATAGTAAACAAGCCAGTTGTTACCCGCTTTGGTTAAAGATGGGCCTTCGCTGTACGTTTCGGTAAAGCGTTTGGTATAGCTGCTGTATGGCCCCAATGGGTTGTTACTAAATGCAACCAGGATATTGCGGTTGGGCCGGGTATTATCCTTCATTACCAGGATATAATCGTTTTTGGCCCGCTTTACAATTTCGGCATCAATTACACTAAAGCCCGGATCGAGGAATAGTTTGGTTGGCGTAAACGCTTTAAAATCCCTGGTTGTGGTATAATACAGGCGGTGGTTATTGTTCTCGTCCTCCTGCCCTTTAGGGAAACGTTTGGGCACTGTTGATGCCCATACGATAATAAACCGATCGGCTTCATCATCATAAAACAATTCGGGCGCCCAGGCATTAACAGCGGTCGGTTCGTATTCCATCACATCAATATGTTGCTGTGCCGACCAATGCACCAGGTCGGTTGAGCTGGCGTAGCCAATTCCATTATCATCCTTCCAGCCGGTTGTCCACACCAGGTGGTAAACACCATCCGGCCCCTGGGTAATGGATGGGTCGCGCATGATCTTCGCCTGGCCGGCATTCGGTTTTAAAAATATATGGTTAAGATCTGTCCAGTGCCAGGCATCGTAGCTGTATAAAAACCGGAGCCCTTCATTGGCAGGTTCATGAAACGAGGTGAACAGGTACACGCTTTTACCTGCCTTGCATGATGTCATCATAACAAAGGCAAATAACAACGCTACGTATTTAGCTAATCGGTTCATGTTTTATCTCAGGTTTATATAGCGTCAATGATCAGTACCCAATCATTGCCATTTGTTTTTTGGCCGGGAGGATTGAATTTAAGTGTTTTTACTTTGGTAAACGTGCCTATCGCTGTAACTTGTCCGTTACGCGGGTTAAACCACGAGGCTTTTATCTTTGATCCCGTTAGCTGCCTGGTATTCACATTAATTTCTCTGCCGGTGTAGGTATAAATAAATGCATAATTTTTACCACGGGTAGCTATAAGCCGGTTATATTTTTCGCCCTGGGGGCCCGCAATAAGCGACTGATCGGGCACCCTGTCGAAATATGACCGCGATAACATTAGTTTTTTTAAGTAGATCATTTGCCTGGCGCCGGGATCATTTATAGACTTGTACCAATATCCCTTTGAGCCATAAGCGCTGTTTTTATCTGTTGACTTGTGCATTTGCATTACGTCGTTATGGCCATAGGTATAACCGCAGCTACCTGCAAATACCGACCAGTAACCATATCGCCTTACGTCGGCATCCGTCCACCTTGGCAGTTTGAGATCATGCAATCCATAGGGAATTTTCTCATAGGATGGTTCGGCATCAAGTGTAGGTTTTATGGGCGTTTTGGCATAGTCAACCTGCACATATTTCCAGTTATCCTCGCCATACTTTAAGTCTTTTTTTGAGGTATCCTGGGCATAAGTACGATGACCCGACTGGAAGCAATTAAAACTTAACCAGGGCTGCTCATGAAACCATGTAGATGATTGTGTACGCCCGCGGGGGTGATACGTAATGAGGTGTGCTGTATCAAGGTCGTGCAGCGTATTTCCAATGGCATTCCATGTTTTCAGTGAGTCGGTACCGGCTATATCCCCACCGTTCATCCAGATGATGTTTGAACGATCGCGGTATCTTTTGGCTAAAAATTCAGCATAAATTTGGGCTTTAGCTGCGCCGATATGATCTTCTTTTACTATCGATCCCCATACAGGCACCAAAGCAATGTAAAGTCCTTTTTCGGCAGCTTTGCTGATTATCCAATCAATGTGATCCCAATAATCGTATTCATCCCCTTTGCCAAAGGTATTGCCGGGAGTTACTTTAGGCTGAGCGATATTTTGATTACTTAAGGCCGAGTCGCCATATGCGTTTGTTTCTTTGATGCTATGTACCACCATAACCTGTATCACGTTAAAGCCTTGCTTGCTCCGGGTATCCAGGTATTGTTCGGCCTCTTCCCTGTTCATCTTCGAAAACAGGAGCCAGCCGGTATCGCCCAGCCAAAAAAAAGGTTTGCCGCCTGCTGTAAAGTACCGGTGGTTTGCAGCTATTTTTAAAGCCGGCATAGCCGTTTCATTGCTTTTGAACGAGAAAAGCAAACAAGAGAGGATACCTATTAAAACAATCTTTTTAAACATAATTATTTTTTACTCATCAGCCATAAAATGGCAGTCCCGACGTTCGGGCTCTTTATTTCGGTACCATTACCTCCTTTTACCTGTTGGTCGCCGGGCAAAATTTGGCCGGTTTGGGGATCTATCCATTGCGCTTTATAACTGGTATTGGCGGCCAGATCCAAACGAACGGCCTTATCAGCACGATTATAAACAATGTACCCTTTGGCCGAACTTAATGCCCATTGATCTTTTGGCGCGCCGGGCATTTCAACAGGCTTCATGCTGCTTGCCGCAGTTAAAAACTGCTTATCTGTACCGGCCGGTAGTACCGGCAATGAGCCACCGGCTATAAATACGGCCCAGCCAAAACGGTCATAGCCATCGGCGGAAAACAGCACAGCCTTACCGGGGTATTTGGTGCGATATTCATGCACCGCGCGGTAAACCTGCTCAAAAGATGTTGCTTTGGGTTTTAAAATACGTGCCTGCTGGCGTGGCGCAAGGCTTTGGCCGCCGATAGGTTCATATGCAGCGCCATTGGCCTGGTAATACCAGTAACGAATGTCGATCACATTGATAACAGATGCTTTTGAAGGATCGGACAGGATAGCGTCCTGCACATCTTTTGTGGCGCTAAGGCCAATAATTTCTTTCTTTTTATGAGTAGCTTCCCATTGTTTAATGGTTTCTACCCAAAATTGCATAAAATGAAGCGGGCCGGTGAATTCTTCCCCCATAAATTGAATTACACCGTTATTGCCCGCAAAATTATCCATGCATTTATTAATATAAGCCTGGTGAAGTTTACGCCTCATAGGGTTAGTTTCATCATAAAACTGCTCGGCCATAAACTGGCGCTTATCCCCTGCATAAGGTACCGGTTCGGGGAAGCCACTACCGTTGATGTTGTTGGCGGTACGCCACGGAAAATCGGTATAGTGCGCGCCTGCCTCGATAATGTTATGCTGAAAATAGTTTTGGTGCACCAGTACCAGCCCCTTCTGATCGGCCAGGTCGGCAAACTGTTTTAAACGGCTCCAGTACCAGGTGTTGTATTTGGTGAGATCGTATTTGCTTAAGCCATCGTAGGCTAACTCTTTACCGCTGCGGGCAAAAGGCAGTTCATAAAATGGCGCCCAAACGTCGCCATCCATCCGGCGGATGCGTTCATGATCATCCCGGCGGCGATCATACCATAAACCGTAATTATGCTCAAAGGCTACAATGTTATCTTTAAGCATCCTGTTGCTCACCTCGTCCAGGTCATCAGTAAGCCCGGTTCCGGTTTGGCCGGGTACCCAGCGGATAATGGCGGGTTTGGCCTCTTTTTCGGTATAATCAGGGTGAACAGTGCCGCTCCACCAGGGAGTTTGCGCATGTTTGCCGGCAAGCACAGTATTGCCGCGTACCAGCCAGCCATTTTCAACACTCATTTTTGGAGCTGAAGCAATAGTGCCGGTTGGCTTATATCCTATTTGGTCGATTGTTTTTACACCTGCGGATGAAATGTTTATCGAATTTCTTTGGGGGGACTGGTTTATCCAGTCGCTTATGGTTATTGCCGGTTTCCTGGCGGCGGCCATTAACGCGGCAGCCTGCTCAACAGTCGGGCTGCTCGACGGCTCTGTTGCAGCATATAAAATATCCGCTTGTTTACTTACATCTTTATTTAATCGGTTTGCCAACTGCGCATAATAAAAGCTGCGCGGGTTGATGGTGCTATTGGATTCTTCCCAATAGCCGTCGCCGGCAAATTGTGCCCAGGTGCCAAAAGCCCAATTTTGCGCTGTTGGCGGCTGGTAACAATCCACACGGGCAGCGGTACAGTTCCAGAACAAGCTGTTGGCTGCACTCCATCCCGCTCCCTGCCCATCCTGTCCACGGTTCATATAACTTAGTGCCTGCGCGTCAATATTTACTACATCAAACAAAATACCTGATGCCCAGCTATCAATTGACCCGCTAAAACTGTAAGGCTGAATTGACATACATTGTACAAAGGCATTTGGACCGGGGGCGCAATATCCCGTAGCGAAATCATGATACCCCTGTTCTGAATATAAACGTTGGAACAGGGTTTGCCCGCCCATGGTTAAAAAGGTATTACGGCGTTGCCCCCCTATTTCTGATACCGGGGCAAGTGATCTGCAATCTTCAACGGTAATACGGTTACCTGTTGGTGCAATAAACACCGCCGAACCCGCAAAATGCTCAAAGGTAACCTGGCGCACCCAGGCATCGGTAATATTTTCCATGGTGATGGCCATCCAGCGGTGCGCTTCGTCCTTTGGGTTTGATGCATCGTAAACCGACCGCAGTTTTAAATTTTCGATACCCACCTGTGCTATTCTGCCCGGCCATTTATAGGTTGCTATAAGGCCGCCGCCATAGGCAGTATCTAAAGCAGTGGTAAGCGGTGCATCAAGGGTAATAGTGTTGCCATCAACGGCAATTATCTTTCGGTCCCAGTAAATATCGCGTTCGCCGGGTTTCCAGGCTAATGCGGTAAGGCCGCCGCCAAAATGATCTGTTTTGATGGTATTGATCCAGGCCTGGGTGCTTGGCCTGTGCACCCTAACCATATCACCGGTTTTAATATCAGCGCCTGCAGCAATGTGTAATGTATTAGCATTCACAGGCATATAAGCATCTGTAATTTTAATCTCCTTTTCAGTTTGCCTGTCGTTTTTACCCGAAACATGGATAAAAGTCTCCCTGTCTGTTCCGGCGGCCAATAATATGGTTCCGTTTGACCCCATGCCACTTCCGCGCAATATAACACCCGTGGCATTTATTTTAAGGCTGCCATTAAGCTCGTATATCCCCTTATTCAGCAATACAGCGCCGCGAATACCATCCTTACCGGCGGGCAATCCCGCCACATAATCCAACGCGGCCTGGATCCTCAAAGTGGCATCTCCCGGCTTTAATGGAACTATAACCCGCACCGGAGCAACAGGAATTAACTGTTCTGACGTCATATACCCGCAATAAGAGTAATCAGGAATGCGGTCGCCATTGGCGGCAACGGCATAAGTCAGCTTCCCGTTTTTATCAGCAGCAACAGGCGACTGTGGTTTATCCTGCTTCTTTTTTTGAGCAAACAAAGGAGCATGCAAAAGCATGCTCCCCACCAACATATAAATAAACCTATTGAACCCAAATCCTGACATTAGTACTGTTATAATTATTTCAATGTAGCTAACTTCTTTTCGCCTTTCATCGCTACGGCATTTAAATATACTTCGATATTGGTATAGCCGCCGCCATTTTTAGCAGGCAGGGCCGAATCATTACCATCTTTAGGATTTAAGCCATGTTTTCTTTCCCAATCATCAGACAAGCCATCATTATCCGAATCTTTGAAAGGAGTACCTTTATAATCAGGATATCCGCCTACCTGCCATGGTGCAGTGATGATACCCAGCTTGTATGAGTCTTTAGGTAATTTACGAACCTTAAACTGGTATGCAGTATCGGTTTCCATCTCCTTATAAACAATTTTTCCGGTACGCGCCTGCTCGGTAATACGTACATCAACCGCGTCGCGTTTTGGTAGTGTTGCACCTGCATTGGCAATAACAAATTTGTAAGCATCCGTAGCCGACATAATGGTTAAGGGTGGCATAGGGAATGGCGTGTTTGAGCGCATGTAATCTGTGTACTCGCCTGCATCAGGCAATTCTTTGCCCCCGGCTCCCTCAACCTGGATACCGCCTTTCCACGGGTCTTTGGTAATTTCGGGATATCCTTCCATAATATTACCAACGGCGTATACACGACCAAAAAACTTTTCTTTCAATTTGCTCCGGCCCGATTCAGGTTTCAGGATCCTGTGGCCCACAGGCTCATTTTTTGGCGTTACCGGACCAGGTTTGAAATAATTATTGATCACATTATAGTTTGTTGTATAATCGCCGCCATCCATCGAGCGGTGGTGCCAGTTAAATACCACGTTGTTTACAAAATTGTAAACACCATTCCAGCCTACTGATGGGTTACGACCGGTATTATCGGCCCAAAGGTTACGAATCAGCAAACTGTTTTCGCCGCCTGTGGTGCTGCCGAAAGCATGGTTCCAATAATCAAGCGATTCGGAATAGATACAATTTTGGATGGTGATATTAACCGTTCCAAGCTTCTCCTCCTTTGAACCGTCGCCCGGATCAAACATGTGCCTGTACATCGAAAAATTCTCATCTAAACCCCAGCTTGCCGATACGTGATCAACAATGATATTCCCAACCGGGTTACCACCCAGGGCATCGTCTCTGCGGCCAACATTTGTTTCGCCGCGGCGGAAACGCATATACCGGATAATTACATCATGCGTATTTACCCAGAATGATTCGCCGGCAATACAAACACCGTCGCCCGGTGCAGTTTGCCCTTCAATGGTGATGTATGGCGCCCTCACTATAATGGGCGTTTTTATACGGATAATACCTGCAACATTAAATACTACTATGCGTGCGCCGCCTTTTTCGCAGGCGTCACGTAAGGTACCCGGACCGCTATCAGCAAGGCTTGTTACTACATATACCTTACCGCCACGGCCGCCAAAAGTAAATTTACCACCGCCCTCGGCACCGGGGAAAGCCGCCAGCTTTGCCTGCGGCAGATCTGATGGTCTGCCTGCCCAGGGCACATACACTTTACCGCGCCTTTGATCAGCCTTAATTATAGGAAGCGCAACCTGCCATGCAGAATCTGAACGGCGGGTAGCCTCTTTCATCAATGCTTCACTCTCATCTTTTACTTTTTGGGGTACCTCCGGATATTGCGCAAAAGCCGGTTTAACAAATCCCAATGCTGCTGCTATTATAAATATAGCTGTGTGCTTTTTCATATGTAAGTAGATATTATTCCTTTAGTTTATACGGTAACAGCAATGCTGTCACTTTATGTTTAATTATAATAATGGGTCGAATGTTCCGCCCCATCCAACATTTTGCTGCAGTTTAGGATTATTGGTAATTGATGAAGTTGGAATACCAAAGAAATAGTATTCATCTTTCCAGGCAATGGTGTAGCCATTATCAAGATTTTTTTTGTTAAGCGTAAAGTATTGATATGCCTGATCGGCGGTTAAACCATCCCTGCCTGCAAACGGCGAAACACTAAGACTTGTAGGCGCAGTTGCCGAATTAACGTTCCATTGAATCCCGGTTCGTGTTTTGCCATTTAATGCATTGGCAAACAGCTTCCTCCTGCGTAGATCCCAGAAACGCTTACCTTCAAATGCAAATTCTATCTGGCGCTCAAACATAATGGCATTAATCATTTCAACCTGGCCCATACCTGTTTTTAAGCCATACAAGTTATCTGCTCCGGCCTCTACTCCGGCCCTTTTACGTATTTGCACCAAAAGGTCATAAGCTTCTGAAATCCTATTGGTAGCAGCTGCGCATTCGGCCTGGTTTAACAGTACTTCTGCGTAGCGGATCTCCATCCAATCTGTACCTTCATACTGCACGTTACTTTGCAGCGTTGCGGGATCAATAGCTTTACGGCAATAAAAACCGGTTGATGATGCCTTTGGTTCCACTGTACTAAAATTAGTTGGCTTGCTAAGACTGGGATTGTAATAATATGTCCATAACCTGTAATTCAAATTATTGATGATATACCATGTACATCCGTTGTAGGCTATAGTTTTATCAAAGCGGGGATCCCGGTTTTGGTAGTAAGTTTGATCGCTGTAAGTGTATTTTGATTCAGCGGGCAGCTTACCATCTTTCATCGGGTATGCTTTTACCATTTCCCAGGTGGGCTGGTTACTGCCGCCGCCGGTACCTAAATATGATGGTCTTGTAGAATTATCGTAGCCATTGCTTTTTTTGGTGTCGGTAGTGAAGTTATTATACCCCGTAACCATAACCGCCTCCGGGTTGTTAACTTCGGTAAACCACATATTTTCATACGATGAGTTTAAGCCAAAACCACCCGCCTGCAGTAATGTTATAGCCTGGGTATTTGCGGCATAAGCGGCCTCCCATCTTTCGGGCAGGCTTGCCGGGTTGTTTTGATCGCTGGCTCCGGCGGTTACAAACTGCGGGCTTGCCCATGTTAATAATACGCGGCCCTTGAAAGCTGCAGCTGCACCCGCTGTTATGCGCCCCCAGTCCGAACCGTTCCACTTTGCAGGTAAATATTTAATGCAGCTATCCAGGTCGGCGCTTATCTGTTTAATACAGTCCGACGTTTTATTACGCGGCAGTAAGGCAGCATCTTTTGCTTCCTGGCCAACAGCCTGCAATGGGGTTAATACCAATGGCACACCGCCATATAAACGTACCAGATCGAAATAACGGAAAGCGCGTAAAAATAAAGCCTGCGCAACCAACCTGTTTTTAGTGCCTAATGGCAGCGTTCCGGCGTTTACATCCCTGATAAAGGTGTTGATAAAACGGATCTTACCATAATTATTGGTTATGTTAACAGATGTTGCAATATCGCCAACATCTTCGGCGGTTAATGTTCCCCTGAAAAATTTGGTATCTGAATAAGATTCCTCTGATAACGAATTTGGGTTGCTTATTGCACCGCCGGTAACACCAGCCCAATCGGGCAGGTTTGAATTGTATATGTAATTAAGGTTTAATACCGCCAAAGTTGAATCATTGAAGATCTGGTTTGCCACAGCATTGCCCTGGTCAACATTGTTAAGTACTTTTTTGCAACTTGTAATTACCGTTGCTAAACATATCACCGGTAATAATATTTTATGAATTTTCATTTGCTTTAATAATTAAAAACCAACATTTAAACCAAAAGATACCGTTTTGAGCGTGGGGTAGACATTGTATGAAGTGGCGTTATCCCTATAGGTGAAGGGGTTATAAAAATTAAACGGATTGGTTGCCACCGCGAATGCTTTTATGCTTCCTATGCCCATCTTTTTTGTAAGTGATGAAGGGAACGTGTATGACAGGTTTATATTAGTTATTTTAAATGTGTACGAACTCCTAAACCAAAATGAAGATGTTAAAGTATATGAATCTGCGTAATAAGGCGCAGGATACGCCGCGTTTGTATTGGTAGGAGTCCAGTGGTCTGACCAAAACTCCGGCCGGTTATCGGTAGCTTTTGATAAGGCTCTTGCATCGCCTTCAACCAGGCTTTGACCGCCAAACGACATACCCATAGTTACATTAAGACTTATGCCTTTATAGCCACCACCAAAATTCAGCCCCAGGCCGTAGTGGTTGCTTGACTTATTGGTTAGGTAGTCCTGGTCTTCTTCGCCTATTTTACCATTAGGAGCAGTGTACTGGCCAGTGGCATCTTTAGGACCACGTACATCCTGATAGTACAACATCCCCGGGGCCGGCACCAGGCCGTTGATCCGTACAGCATCCGGCGAAATACCAGCTGCAGCAGCCATTTGTGCTTTTACAGCATCAGCCTGTTCCTGTGTCCTGATCATACCCTGGTAATGGTAACCAAATACACCTTTATCACTCGGACGCCCGGTTGCATCAAGGTAAGTACCCACATTGCCAAGCGGCTGGTCAACTCTCAGGTTTTTATCATCAAACCATGATAAAAACGGGCTAAAGCTGTAACTAAAATCTTTTCCTATCCTGTCTTTCCAGCTCAATGAAATTTCATAACCAAATGTGTTAACCGATGCAAAGTTTTCTGTAGGCGGCGCAGCACCAATCAGTACCGAAACTGACGATGTTAAAGCCGATAACATGTTATACCTGTGCGAATAATATCCATCAGCAGTTAATGATAAGCGGTTTTCTAAAAACTGCGCATCAATACCAAAATTGGTGCTTAGGTTGCTATCCCAGGTTGTATTGGCATTGGCAATTACAATATTTGGCGCATAGGTTAAACCCCTGTCGTTATTTCCGCCAAATACGGCACCTTTGCCTGTTTCTAATTTATAATTCTCCTGGTACAGGAAAGGTTTTGAACTATCGTTACCTAATAAACCAACAGATCCCCTGATTTTAAAGAAATTAACAAACCTGATATTATTTTTAAAGAATCCTTCTTCCGACATTACCCAGCCTAATGAACCGGATGGAAAATATCCCCATTGATGGCCGGGCGCAAAGTTGTTGTTGGCATCGGCACGGATGGAAAGTTCAACCAGGTATTTATCAGCGTAGGCGTAATTTACACGGCCGGCATAAGCCAGGCGGCCAAACTGCAGCACCCTGCCATTTGCCTGATCGGTGCTTTGGGCGCCGGTTGCAAACTGCATATTATCAAAACCGCCTACGAGGGTACCTTCGCGATAGGCCTGCAAGCTTTCGCCCGAATCGTGCTTTTGCTCAAATAAAGCAATGGCCGATAAATCATGTTTGCCAAAGCGGGCAGCGTAAGTTAAATTACCATTTACCTGGTACACATTGGTAATACCGGGGGTAAAACGTACGATATCACCATTTTTGGCCGAAATTACACTTTGAACATCGCCACCTACTATATGCTTATTTTCGCCCAGGTTGGTGAATGAGTACATGTTATACCTGGTACCGTATTGTTTGCTAAAATCGTTGTTGATATTGCGATTGTAGCTTACGTTAGCTTTCAGGCCTTTTATAAAAGGAATTTCATATTCGGCATTGGCCAAAACATTTAACATGGTTGTGTTTTGAGATGTGTAGTTATTTAACTTTTGTATCTCAAAAAAATTCGCACCCTGAAACGATCCTGTATTTGATGCCTGCAGCACCGGTAAGCCGTTATAATACATCGGCTGAAACTGCGGAATTGACAGCAAGGATTTAAAATCGTTGTCCAGGCTTTCTGACCCCTGTTTAAAATAATATCTTTTGCTGTAATAGGTGTCGCCGCTAATTGATAAACCAACTTTTAAGCCACTTGCAACTTTAGCATCAGCACTGGCCCTGAATGTGAATTTGTTGGTGCTGGCCCCTTTAAAGTTTGAATTTTGTTGCGTGTAAGTACCGCCTGCAAAATAAGTTGCCTTATCATTACCTCCGCTAACTGTTAAAGCATGGCGCATAATGTATGATGATTGCCAGGCTTCTCTTAAATGATCCGAACTGTTATTGGCAAAATAGTCTAATTCATCCGGGCTGTAGTAAGCGGCATCTTTTGTTGTACCGGTTCCTATAACACCTGTTGGCGATAAGGTATAGTTGTTTTTGGTTTGCTCATAATCATTAAGATAGGTTGCCTGCTGTAAACCGGTCATCATATGCGGCAGTTCAACTGCATCAGATATACCGTACGATCCGCTGTAGGTTACCTTAGGGGCACCCACCTGGCCACGTTTTGTTTTAACAATAACAACACCGTTTGCACCCAAAATCCCATATATTGCTGCGGCGGCATCCTTTAATATCGAAATGCTTTCAACCTCGCTTGCATCAAGCAGGTTAAAATCATTAAGTGTTCTTTGATTGTCGTCTATGATAAATAAAGGATCGGTTTTACCATCTTTTGCAAAAAACACAGGATTACGAATCTGTATTGTAGCGTTTTCGCCTGGCCTGGCAGTGCCGCCGCTTACAGAAACATTGGGCAGCTGCCCCCGCAAGGCTGCAGCCAGGTTGGTTGTTGGTATATCCTGTATATTTTTCATTTCCACGCTTGCAATTGCACCCGTAAGATGAGTTTTCTTTTGTGTACCATAACCCACTACAACCACTTCGTCGAGGCTGCTTTGTGATGGAACCAGTTTAAAATCGGCATTCATTTCGCCCTCCCTCAAGGCTTTTTCCTGGTAGTTGTAGCCAATAAATTTTGCACCGATCACAACCGTTTGCAAATTTGTGGCCTTAATGGAATACTTGCCATCGGTGCCAGTTACACTGCCTGCGGTGCTTCCCTTTACCGTAATGGTAGCGCCAGGCAATGGCAGACCTTTTTCGTCGGTCACCAGGCCCGTTATAGTCCGGTTCTGGGCCTTTAGCGCACTGCTAATCAGGAGCAGTGCAAAAAATAAGTAAAAAACTCTTCTCATAAAGGTTTAATTTAGTTTCATGATTTAATTAATTGGTATAGTTTACTTCCCGGGTAATACTTCTCACGTTATCGGCCCGGTGCTTGGTTTAAATTATTGTTTGGCTGCTGCCCTTTCCTTAATTCTTTGCTGCCATTCCTCGCCTGCTTTTTTCATATCATAGCCTTGTGCCGACAGGTAGTTATTGATGCGGCCTTTAAATTTTCCAAACCAGGCATGCTTTTTTTCCGACGATTCGGCATCTATCGCGTTTTCGCGTGCCTCTAACAGCCATCCTTTAATTTTATCCTTTTGCAGAGTGGTGAGCGTAGGCAATTCATCCAGGTAAGCAGTGTAAGTTATAGGGTATACCCTGTAGGTCATGCCATCCTTAACTTTATCAACCTGGTCGGGGTTTAGTTCCCTGCCTAATTTTGAAATATACTTTGTATGCTGTGCTTTCAGTTGCCTGGTAACGTTACTGTCCACCTCGGCTATTTTAGCTTTAGCCGTCGCTTTATCATCACCGGCCTGTTCCTTTATTTGCTTGCTTTGGGCGTTGCGTGTATTATATATATCATTAAGTGCATGATACTGATCTGCGATAATATCACGAACTTTTTTATACTTTACCGAATCGGTAATATTTAACACATCAACAATTTTACCGGAGCGCTGTGTAATTACCTGCGTATAATTATCGTTGTTGGTATTTACCGAAGGGGCCTGGGCAAATGTGCTTATACACCCTGCGAAGAGGAGCGCCAGCAGTATTAAACATTTCTTCATTCTCATAATCTTAACTTTAAGGTAAGTTATATTTATATATTTTAATAAAATTACAACAATCTGTAAATCAATAAATTAACTTTATATTGTAGTTTTTATCACAATTTATTTGCACATATCACAATTAAACTGACACATAATAATCATCAATACTTTAACTTAAAAAACAATATTGATATTTAACTATGTTGGTTTATATAATTGGTAACGGCACCTGGTATTACAGGATGCTTTAACAAATATCAAATATTAGGTAGTGCCATTTCTACCTGTATTTATCAATTTATTGTACGATCCTATCATAACACTGTTTTTCCTATATATCCTGGTTCTGTCAAAAGAATGTTACCTTTTTATAATCAATGTTTGCTTAAATATTTATAATTTTAAAAATTGTAAGCCAATTAGCAAGCAGTGTTTAAACTGCTAATTTTATTAACAGTTTATTGATTTTTTAAAAATGAAGCCTCATTTCCTTAAGGTTGCTGTAAAACCACAGAACTCTTTTAGCATCAGGCACGATATTTTACCAACCTTTAGGGGCATATGGCATTATCATCCCGAACTGGAGCTTCACTATGTAATTAAGGGCGAAGGTGTGCGCTTTATTGGTGATAATATCAGCAATTTTTCGCCCGGCGAAATAACTTTACTTGGCGAAGCGCTGCCGCATTGCTGGCGCTGCAAGGATGAATACTTTTTGCCGGATTCGGGCCTGAATGTGGAAGTGATAGTTATTCATTTTTTGCCGGATTGCCTGGGCAAATACCTGTTGAACTTACCCGAAGCTTATATGCTGCCAAAACTTTTTGAAAAGGCCAAAAGCGGTATGGTTATTAAGGGCGAGGCAAAAACAAAATTGGCTAATTTGATGTGGCAGGCGGTAAATGCAACCAATCTCGACAGGATAATAGTTCTGCTGTCTATTTTAAAAATACTGACAGAAAACGACGACTTTGAGCCGATCATATTATCGCATAACGAGTTTCATCAGTCGAACGAATCGGATACCATTCGCCTTAATAAGGTTTGCTCCTATACCCTGGCTAATTATAAAACCGAAATAAGTCTTGAAAAGATAGCAGCCATTGGCAACCTCAGTGTTACCT
>NZ_JBFUKF010000004.1:0-59353 GCF_056400985.1 Mucilaginibacter sp. P4_G9
GGCATTGCCTGCAATTGCTGTAATGTGGTGGATGCCGTTAATTGTATTTTCCGGCATTGCCTGCAATTGCTGTAATGTGGTGGATGCCGTTAATTGTATTTTCCATAATGATATTTTGTAAGTGTTTGTTTTATTTGCATCAAAAATACCGTGTATTCTGCCCGGAAAACTTGACCTACAACAAGAAATTTCGAGACTGTGAGATTTTGTGTTGATGTCAAAGGGCCATAAAAAAAGGCCACCCTTAGGCAGCCTTCAAAATATTAGTGAATATTGCTACATCGCCCCGTCACCCGAGTATTGCAGCATCAAGTCAATTTTACCATCCTTATTAAATCCCCATACTTCATGCGTACGCGATTTAACTTGCTTCCCATCTTTATCAGTAAATTCTTCTGTTCCCCAAATACAAACCACATTTCCGTTCTTGTCTGTACTTTTTAGACTCACCCAGGCATCTAAGGTAACCTTATAATTCTTTATTGAATTTCTGTATGCCTTTACACTGGCAAGGTTTTCTGCTTTTCCTTTTATCATTTTCCCGGTTGACATCATCATGTTTACCGTGTCGGCAAACCATTCGATGTGCTTATCCAGGGTGTTGTTTTCAAAATCTTTCCAAAGCGTCAGGATCTTCTCTGAATAAGCCTGGTCTGCTATTGCAAAACTTGACGAATAACTGGCGGTATAACCGCTGTGTGCCTGGCTCATTGCCGCAAATGGCATTGCCAGTAAAAAGAATACAATAAACTTTTTCATGATTTGAATATTTAGTGTTTGTAACTGGTTAGTTACATTAAAGCTATGACTTAAATATCTAATAATCAAAAATTTATAATAATTATTTAGATAAATATTTCGAGTTTTTGACAGGATAATTTCGTGCAAGCTTAAATACAGAAACCTTACGGTTTAACTAAAAGGCAACAGCCGGATACAAAAAATGGGACAAAAATCATTTAAATGACCTTGTCCCATTTGGGGTAAGTAACAGGTTATGTATATAAGCTGTTCAAGAAGGAATAACCTGCTTTTGAGGATTTTCGTTATACTTTAATTATGGGCAGATAACCAATGCCAGGAATTATTAAATTATTTGTCGGCCACACAGCGAAAACCGAGGTGTTCCATACCGCTATCCTCTGTACTTTTCATCCGGCGCGATACCCGGTAACCCGAGCAGTAACTGTCATTGCACAGGAATGAGCCGCCCCTGATCACCCGCTTAATGGCATAAGGTTCATCCGGGTCGAAGCTTTTAGCCGGTCCCGCCGGATTTTTGATGCCATCAGGCTGGCTGATAGTTTTATAATAATCATTATTATAATAATCTGCACACCACTCCCATACATTGCCGGCCATATCATATAAGCCATAACCATTTGCCGCAAAGCTTGATACCGGCGCCAGCCCATAAAATTTATCCTTCACTGTATTTTTATCGGGGAAGTTGCCCTGCCAGGTGTTGGCTTTTACTTTACCCTGGTCAACAGGCTCGTTGCCCCATGGATAAACATTACGCTGCAATCCACCGCGGGCAGCCCACTCCCACTCCGCTTCGGTGGGTAAACGTTTACCTGCCCATTTACAATAGGCAACAGCATCGTACCAGGAAATATGCACAACAGGGTAATTCTCTTTTCCTTTGATACTGCTGCCAGGACCATGTGGGTGTTTCCAATCGGCTCCTTGTTTCCAGGTCCACCACTGGCTGTAATCATTCAGGTTAACAGGATGCGTTGGCGCACTAAAAACCAGTGATGCCGGCACCAGCAGGCTATCGTCGGGCTTTTCGGTTCCGGGAGGCAATTGTTTTTTTAGTTCATTCCAATCGGGTTTCTTCTCGGCTGTGGTCACATAATGCGTGGCCTTTACAAACCTGCTAAATTCGGCATTGGTTACTTCGGTAGCATCAATCCAAAAACCATTAACCGTTACCTTATGCTTCGGATATTCATCCGGGGAGGCCTGTTTATTATCGGCACCCATCAGGAAGGTACCCGTCTTGATAAAAACCATGCCTTCATGTCCTTTGCTTGCTCCCGGTTTCTCCAATAATGCTGCCTGGCGACCGGCTAATGATGGAAAACGAGCCGGGATGTTCGATTCACAGCAAATAGCTTTTTTTGCCGGTAATACAGGTTTTACTATAATACCGGCAACAGCTGGTTTCGGTTTGCATGATGAAAAAGAGAGGACTAAGCCTACCATTGCAATGCCGCAACCTACGCCAAATAATTGCTTACTTCTGCTTATATAAAATTCTTTCATCACCGGCTAAATGTATTGTTTTTAATAGTATATCTTACTTATATTCTTAATTCGCTTTAATATCAAGTATAGCTTTAGGTTTTATTAAATTGAAATCTAAAACTACGTTTTTTGCGTTTGGCAGCATAAATAACCCATCCTTCAGCCGTTAACGGGAATAATAGAAAATCTGAAGAGAAAGACGCTTTTAGCAACAACAGCAACCACAGTTTTTTTGTTGTGCCGGAGAGAATGAATTTAAACCTGGGGCAGGATTTAAAGAAGCGTTCATTGTTTTGATTTTACGCAGGCAAATATAAAATTATTTTTATAATCTACTAATTCCATAGGAATTATATTTTTTATTAAAATAAGGCAAAATCAACTTTGATAATGCCCGGGAATTACTGTTAAACAATGATAAAAATTACTCGCCTTTTGATTTTCCTAATTTATCAAACTCAACCACACCCGCCCRCGTGGCCCAGGCATTATACATTGCAGTAAGCTCAGTAACCTTTTGCGGGTATCTGGCGCTCAGATCGTTTAACTCAGAGCGATCATTGCTGATGTTATAAAGCTCCCATTTATTGGCCGGCCATTGGGATACCAGTTTCCAATTACCCTGCCTTACTGCCCGGTTGCCTTCATGTTCAAAAAACAGYCCGTTATGCCCTTCCCATTTTTGCCCCTTAAATACAGGAACCAAGCTGATGCCTTCGGTTGGTGTTATGGTATTGCCATTGTAAACTTTAGGATACGATGCTCCGGCCAGGTCAAGGCATGTGGCCATCAGATCAATAATATGCGCCGGTTTGCGAACTATAGAACCAGGCTGAATTACACCCGGATAATAGGCTATAAAAGGAGTGGCTGTTCCGCCTTCGTACTCCCAGTGCTTAAATAAACGGAATGGCGTATTGCTTACATTAGCCCCCAACGTTTCGTATGCTGTAAATGATGTGGAGTCACTTGCCGGTTTATTGTTTGCGGCCAGCACTTCCGATGTAAAACCAGGGCCTTTAATACTTTCATTACTGGCACCGTTATCTGATAAAAACATGATCACCGTATTTTCGTCCTCGCCCAAATCCTTCAATTTTTCCCGGATGCGGCCTATGTTTTGGTCCATACGATCAACCATGGCGGCGTATACTGCCATTTTAGTATCAAAACGTTCTTTTTCTTCCACGGTCAAACTATCCCATTCGGGTACATTTTTATCCCTGGGCGAAAGCTGTTCGTTTTTACCGACAATGCCCATTTGTTTTTGACGTGCAAGCCGCTCCTCCCTAAGCTTATCCCATCCCTTCATGTACCTGCCCTTGTATTTGGCAATATCCTCGGGCAGTGCCTGGATTGGCCAATGCGGACTGGTAAATGCCATGTATAAAAAGAAAGGTTTGTTGGTTTGTTTATTATCGTCAATAAATTTAATGGCATAATCGGCATAGGCATTTGTTGAATACCAATTTGGCCCGGGAGTAAACTCCTTATCGTCCAAAGCGATGGTTAGCTTTTGATTGGGGCGATATGGCATAGTCGGGTTAAAATAGCTGCTTGCTCCATCAATCAAACCAAAATAATGGTCGAACCCGCGTTTAACCGGCCAGCGAGATGGATCCGTACCCACATGCCACTTACCTGCCATCAGGGTATTGTAACCTCCTTCTTTCAAAGCCTCGGCAATAGTTACACAATTTTGATTGAGATAGCCCTGGTAAGCGGGTACATCACGATGATTTACCATATCGCCCACACCGGCCTGGTGCTGGTAAAGCCCCGTAAGTAACGATGCACGGGTTGGGCAGCAGCGCGATGCATTATAAAACTGGGTCATACGCAATCCACCTTTGGCCAAAGCATCAAGGTTTGGGGTTTGGGTTTCGGCCCCAAAGCAGCCAATATCAGAATAACCCATATCATCCGCCAGGATAATAATAATGTTTGGCCGTTTTGAAGCCGGCTTATTTTGGGCGAATAAAAAATTACTTATTACTGTAAACAGAATAATTATACCGATTACTTTTTTCATAGGATAGCCATAAAGTTGAATAAACAGCGCAAGCTTATTTTCCGGTTAACTTAGCAAACTCCGCTTCGGTAATTTTAAAAACGGTACCGTGCCTGATACCTTTCGGCATTTTAATCTGACCGGATATATCCGTCCATTGCTTCAGATCGGTTGATGTGATGGCGCCGTATTGATGATCACGGTATTTATCAAAATAAACAATCCATTGATTGCCAATGTGCAACGTTGTTGGTCCTTCTGCCCAATAATTACCGGTTATTGGTCCGCTGGGTTTTGAGTATGGTCCCGTCAGTTTATCGGCATAAGCTATTTTAATATTTTTTTGTACCGGATGCAGGGTTTCATCTTTAAAAACCATCATAAAGCGTTTACCATAAGGCACTATAGTGGCATCGATACTGTTAAAACCCGGATCAAACAGCAAACGTGCTGAACTGTATGTTTTAAAATCTTTAGTGGTAATGTAATATATCCGGTGATTGTATTTACTCTCGGCAACGCTATCAACCAGCGGGAAACGCCCATCAATAGTAGTGGCCCAATAGATCATGTATGATTTTGATGATGCATCGTAAGTAATTTCGGGCGCCCAGCAGTTACGGGCACCCGGCTCATGGGCCATAACGGGTAATTGCTGCTGCTCCGACCAATGCAGCAGATCGGGCGAGCTGGCGTAGCCTATACCTTTATCTGTCCAGCTATCCGTCCAAACCATGTGGAACAAACCATCAGATCCGCGGATAATACAAGGGTCGCGCATCAGCTTGTCATTTGAAACCATCGGTGTTAAAAAAGAGCTGTCGCCCTTTAAGGCCGTCCATTGCAACCCATCATTGCTATAAGCCAGGTGTAAACCATCCTGCCCGTTATCTTTAAAATAGGAAAACATGTATACTTCTTTGGCCTGGGCCTGGGCGTCTGTTTTCCATGCGGATAACAACAATAACAGGAATATTAGTTTTTTCATAGGGCAATGTTTACCGGCAATCTTGTTCATTTCTTATTATTTTATATCAATGGAAATATCTTCGCGATTGTTGCGCGCTGTTTTAATCCAAAGTAAATGATTTGTTTTATCATAATACCATCCGGCAGCATTGTTTAATGCGTCGGCACTGTTCAAAATCTTTACAGCCTCCTTATTTTCAATTACCATGGATGGCTCCTTATCGCTACTCCAGTGTATTTTAGCCAGGTAACCATGTGGCGCCGGGCTATAACTGCCCGCAGGTTTTTTAATATGTAACTCCCAGCCGCTGGTAATATTAGCTACGGTAATTTGGGTGATCGCTTTTTCGCCTTGCTGATATTTCATGCTGATACCATCATCTTCATACAGTTTAAATTCGGATGCCTGGTGCAGAAATATATCCAGCGTAATCACATCCACCGGTTTTTCATCCATATATTTCATAGCCGGTTGCATGGGGATAATACTGCCTGCTTTTACAAAAAGCGGCAACTGGTCGGCGGGTGTTAATATATGAATATATTGCTTTCCGTTATATTTTTTACCCGTCCAATAGTTAAGCCAAACACCGGCTGGTAAATACACCGTACGTGTTTGGGCTCCTTTTACCGTTACGGGGCAAACCATCATGTTATCACCAAATAAATATTGATCGGCTATGTTATATGTATTCGGGTCATCCTGGTATTCCAGTACAAGGGCACGCATCAGCGGCATGCCTGTTTGATACTGTTTATAGGCATTGCTATAAATATAAGGGATCAACCGGTAACGCAGGTCATCATACTTTTTAAAGTTAGCCAAAGCCTCTGCGCCATAATTCCACGGCTCTTTATAACTCGGGTGATCCATACCAAATACCATAGCAACCGGACTAAACATACCAAACTGCACCCAACGCATATACAACTCCGGATCGACAGCATGTTCAAAACCGCCCATACAATGCGCCCAATACCCCACGCCAGACAAGCCAATATTTAACCCGGCTTTAATAACCGGTGCAAAATACTGCCATTCGCTGGGCCAGTCGCCGGCAAAAATGTATGGATAACGCTGTATGCCCGAGTAGCCCTCCCGGGTCTGGTTCAGGCCGCGAATGCCATTATATTCCTGGAACTTTAAATAAGGAGCTTTGGCATAAGCTATGGGGAAAACATTATGTAGTTGCGCAACCTCTTTACCTGTAGGCCCAACCTTTTCGCTTTCATTTGCTAAAGAGCCAAAGGCACTGCCTTCATCGGTTTTCAGGAATTTTGCGCCTACGGAAGCTACTTTCATTACCCCGTTATCCCACCACCAGTTGGTAGCCTGCTGATCAAAAAAGTTCACAAACTCGCCCGGCTTGCCGTTTTCGGGATAGGTAAAACCTTTAGCCTGCGCCTGGTCAAGCAGGTTCAGATTTTTGGCATTATCAAACCGCGGGCGAATGTGCAATCCCACCATTTTAAAGTTCATGGCATACAGGCTATCGAACATGGCTTTGGGGTTTTTAAATGTTTCGCGCCATTCAAAGGTTGTAGCACCCTTGCCACCGTTTTTACCAAATAACCGCCAAGTAGAATCCAGGAACAGGATATCAACCGGGATCCCCATTTCGCGCATCTTGCTTGCAAGCTCAATCACATATTTATCAGATGTAAGTTCCTCATGCCCCCAGGTGCCGCCGCTATAAGTACCCATGTGCAACCCGAAGGCAAAACGCGGCAACAGAGGTGATTTGCCGGTTATTGACAGATAGCTGTTTAATATGACCGGAAAAGTTGGGCCATAAATAAAATAATAATCCAGCTCTCCATCATTGGCTTTAAAACTGTATTCATCATCGCTTTTGCTGCCCATGTCCCATGCTGTGGCCGATGAATTATGCAGATGAATGCCATATCCCCGGGTGCTCATAAAAAACGGCACCGGGCAATAGTTAGCTTCGTTGACGTTATAAGCGCCCAGCAAATTATCTTTGTTTTTGCCCCGGCCCACATTTAACTTTACCAGTTTGTTACGCTGATCCGTAAAATCCATACGCTCACCAAAACCAAAAAAGTGTTCATTGGGCATCAATTGTTTGGTACACATCACCGTATCGCCCATATGCTGCAGACCGCCATTTTTAGGTACATATTCAGATGATAACATCACGCCCTTAGTATCAGATACATTGATGATAAAAGGAGATTTAATAACCGTAATAATTAATGCTGATGTTTGAATAACGTAAGCAGATTTTGAATCGGTTACCTTATAATTTACTGCGGGCCAGTTATAGTTTTCCTGCATTAAATGCTCATCGGCCAAAAAATTACGGCTCCAGCTTGCCCTTACCCGGAACATGGAGGGTGAACAAAACTCAATTTGAACATCGCCATTAACATTTTTAAAATACAGCGTATTGCCTTGWTTTTTATATCCCGACTTATTACTGCCAATACCCGTTTGCGCAAATGCATTTACGGTGAACATTAAAACAAGCGCAAGAAACAGCGTAACCTTCCTCATTATTTACTCAATTTATAAACTTCGCTGCCTGCCAGCAGGAAACAACCTAAACCATAATCTTCAAAATCGGGCACACTGTTATACGTTACCGGCTGCCCGTCTTGAGGTTGCTTGCCGGTTCCCTGCACAAAACCCAGCATACCATCTGTATGTAAACTCCCGGCCGACATGGCATTCCAGGCCTTGGTTACTATAGGTAAATAGGTTTTCTTTTTGAGGATGCCATGGTTGATGCCCCAGGCCATACCATAAGCAAACAGTGCGGTACCTGTTAGTTCCTTGCCTCCAAAATTGGTAGAATCTTTTAAGCTCACATTCCAGTAACCATCCGCACGCTGCAGCGGTACCAAAGCTTCAATCATTTCTTTATAAACATTTAAATATTCATCCCGATGTGGTGCTTTTTTTGGCATTACCTCCAAAACCCGCAACAAGGCTGCTAACACCCAGCCATTACCGCGCGACCAGTAACAATCGGCCCCGTTAGGCTCTTTGTAAGGAGTTACAAAATCCTTATCCCGCCACCAAAGATGATCGGCGGTATTGTACAAGCCTTTGCCGCCATGAACGGTTTTGGTATAGTTATAAATGGCGAACATCTTTTCATAATACTTATCGTCCTGGTAAACCTCGCCAAGCCTGGCATATACCGGCATAGCCATTTGCAGCGCATCAACCCAGCTCCAGTCGTCCTGTTTTTCGCTATTGACCATTAAGTCAATGCTTTGCTTTATTTTCTCTATGCGTTCGGGCTTTTTATCTATCAGGTACAGGTCTATATATGTCTGTCCGCAACATTGGTTATCGGCGTTCCGGGTGTCAACGGCACCGCGTGGCCCCCATTGGTGTTTTTCGCCCCAGTCAACCGCGTAATCATAATATTTTTTTTGCGGATCAATTTTGTACATCCCCATCAAGCCTTCGTAATAAACCGCCCTCGTCCACAGATTACTGGTTCTCGTATTACCTTTTACGGTAACAGGGGCGCCTGCATCCGGCCATTTTTGCATAAAATAGTTGTTAGCCAAAGTCATATCGGCCAATACTTTACTTTTTGATGGCAGCTGGGCGTGTACAGCGCCCGCCGTAATCATGATTGCACCCGCGCACAGTATCATTTTCAGTTTTGCAAATAGTTTATTCATATTGTGGGTTTTGATGTATTTCTATTTAGTTAATTCACAGGTTGTTATCTCCGGCTTTTTTAAGGCATCTTTTTAAGTCCTTCCCATCTTACTTTCCATTTTCCGTCTTTTGGAAAACCCGGATTAGCGATAGTTGAACCATCCCAGCCGGCACACATCATAGCTACAGCAGCCAGCAATCCGCCATTGCCTGGCAGGTAGAGGCGTAAGCGGCCATCCTGGTAATTATGGCCGTTGGGCAGGTAGGTATTGGTTTTTATGGGCATAAATAAAGCCTCAATGGCTTTATCGGGCATATTTAAGCGGGCAGCGGTCATGGCTGTCATCGGAAAATCCCAGCCCCAGGTATCTTTCCAGTCCCATACATTCCATACCAGGTCAAAAGTTTTCTTCATTACCAGGGTATCCAGCTTATTACTGTAAGGCAGCATACCATAGGCTGCCAATACCGCCGGATGATCCGTTTTCAATTTCGGATTGGTATAAGCATCGGGCGAGCTTTCCGCAGCAAGGTAAACACCATCCTTTTGGGGTAGCTCTGCCAGTTTTTTCAGGATGAGCGCATATTTTTTATCGGGTTGCATACCCAAACGCGCGCGCCATTCCTGGGCCGTTGTAAGCGCCCAGCGCCAGTATTGCAACTCATAAGTTGGATTAAACGTTTCTTCGGGCTTATAGCGTTCCTGTGCCAGTATAATGCCCTTGCCTAAATTATAACGGTCGTGCTCTTTATCGTAAGTTGGGAACGAGGCCATAAAATCGGCATCGGCTAATACCAGGTCTTTGTATTTATTCAGGGTTTGTTTATTGGGATGTGCGCGGTAATCCAGCTCGGCAAAATAAATAAAATGCGGCTGCTGCCAGATCAGGAAAGCTCCTACCGATGACGGACTTTCATTACCATCAGGGTCGGTCATTTTTTGCCAGCGAACGCCATCGTAACCCTGCCTTTTAGCTATGGCCCGGGCATTGGCTTTAACATGATGGTACCAGGTCATGCTGTTTTCCAGCAGTTGCTCCCTTCCCCAAAGCGCAAAGTGAATACCATGCCACCAGTGCATTTCCAGGTGGGGTTTGCCATACCAGCTATTATAGGTGAGCCCGGTTTCCTGCGGCGGTTGATGGCCGGTGCATTGTATTTTTGTAAGATATTGGGATAGCACCACCCGCCGTTCCAGTTCATTGGCCCGCGGGTCTGTACTGCCGCTAAAATCAACCGCGCCGCCGCTTTGCCAAAAAGCCTTCCATTGCTGTATGCTGTTTGCCTGCGTTTGAGCAAAGTCAGGTAAAACCGTCGCAGTTTTGCGTGGGGTAAACAAACAGGTAAACGTTAACAGATCTGTTTTGCCCTGCGGGGATAACACAAACTGATGAGCGGCGGTATTTTTAACCGAAGCTTCTCCCTGCCAATCCAGGCGCACAAAATATTGGTTAGTATCTAAGCGATGAATAATGGAAGCCTGCTGCCGACCGGATGAAATGATAGCTGAAGAATGTTTTTCAGGATTTTTCCAGTTATCGCCGTAATCAGTAAATTGATTGGTAGGAAACGGAAAACGCAGCCTTACTTTCAACCTGCCCTGGCTCAATAATTTAGATTGCACTTTTATTGACACCAAATCCTGCCCCTGGTGGGCATAGGTTTGTACGTTTACCGCTTCGCCGTCAAAAGTAAAAGAACTGTTGATGGCGCCCGTCCAAAGATCGAGTTCCTGCCGAATGTTTTGAATCTCACTGATATTTCCCTCGGTTCCATTCTTATGCAATAGTATAAATCCCAGATTGCCCAGTTGTAAACGGTGCACATTTTCACGGAACCAGTTGGCTGCATCCCTATTTCGCCCGGGCTGATTCCATTGCACCGCGTAGGTAACTTTACGGCCGTTGAGTGTATAGGTTTTAAATGTTTCATCAAACTTATAACCCATGGTATCTTTGAAACTGTGCCAGCCCCACTCTGATTGTGTACCCAGCGGAATGCCTTTATCATAATGTTCGGGAAAAGTTTGCAGACCGGTAGCATCAACCGTAAAAGCAAAACGGCCATTACCAACCGACAGGGACGATAAGGTATCTGTTCCCTTATTGATCACATTATGCCGTTGCGCCAATGCTTTACGATTTATTGGGGTTTGCGCCTTTATAATAACCGGCCAGGCACAGGTAAAAATTGCAAAATATACAGGCAGTAGTTTCTTCATCATCCGGTTATTATGATTCTATTTTAAATATAAAAGGCGAAGCCGTCATGTATTTACCCCCTTGCGATGTGGTGAACATGTATGTTGGTTTACCGTTTTGAAACAATAGTTGCGGCCTTTCAAAGCGGCCATATTTGTTCAGATATTTTGGAGGAGGAGGCTGGTTGACGTGATAATATTCAGCATTAAAATAGCCTATTTCAGGTTCGTTCCACTTCTTGCCGGTTTTTGACTCCATGTACAAACCGTACTGGTGGTTAAACACGCCCATATCCCGGGCCAGCATTTTAAATCGGCCCTTATCCAGCCAAACAAAGGCATCTTCCAGTTGGGCATTATTGCCGCGAGCCGAAAAATCTATTACCGGGTTTGCTTCATATTTTACATAAGGCCCTTCCAGCTTATCGGAAATGGCCAGACCATATTTGCGGTTTCCCTTTACCAGCGGATCGGTTGAGGTTTCATATTCCCTGGTGTTCCACGATTTATAGAATAACCAGTATTGCCCGTTGGGATGTTTAATAAATGCCGGGTTGGTGGTACAATGATCATCCCATGCCCCCGTCGCCCCTGGCAATAGTAAAGGTTCGTCCGGGCGTGTCCATGGGCCATCGGGCGAATCGGCAGTTGCCAGCCCGATACGCTTGGTATTGGTTTTGCCGTTGGAGTTGCCCATAAAAAACAGGCAATATTTGCCATCCACTATTTTGATCGACGGATTATGACAGGTTGTTGCATCCCAATAGCCAGGCCCGCGTGGGGCAAGAATGGTTCCCGTAAACTTAAATTCGCTTTCGGGGGTATCGGCCACAGCATGGCAAATTTCGGAACCATTAATCCATCCACTCATTTTTTTTGTTGCCACCCACCTGGAAAAAAACACATGAATTCTGCCGTCCGGCCCTTCAATGGGGCTATTGCACCAAACGTAGTAGCCTTCCATTTCCAACGCACGACCAACCGGTTTCAGTTTTTTGGCAAAAGAAGAAACATGGCCTTCCAGTGTGCCAAATGCCAGGCCAGGCAGTAATGCCATTGCCGAAGCCAGGCCTAAGTGCTCAATAAAGTCTCTTCTTTTCATGATTTCAATTTCCCTTGCCAAACACTTGCCATTACTTTAAATATTTATTTAAGGCCAGTTTATTGAATGACCTGATCCCCTGGATTACAAATTTTGCATTTAGCTGCGCACCAAGCTCAAGCGTGTGGGTAGCATCCGTACCAAAATAGGCCGATTTTACTTTTGCCTCGCCCTCCGCATCATAATCATCCGCTATCATTTTATTCAGATCGACAAAATAAGTACCCGTTTCCTCACCTAACTCCCTGGCCCATTGCCCGTAACTGTCCTGGTTGTTGCGGCCGGCAGATTTACCATCCTTCCAAACATTCCGCGGTATTGGCGAACAAATAATTGGCGTTGCGCCTTTGGCCTTTATATCTGCAATATATTTACGCATGTACCAGCCGTAGGTATGTACCACTTCCTGTATTTTTCTTTTCGGGTTGTATATTTCCTGCTGCTCGTTACCAATACCCTTAATGGTTCCGCGTGCCCGGGCGGTATCATCCAGTGCACCGGCATCGTTATGGCCAAATTGCATAATTACAAAGTCGCCGGGTTTTACTTTTGCCAGTACCTTATCCCATAGCCCCAACGTTTGAAAAGTGCGGCTACTGGTTCCGCCCAGGGCATCGTTTTCAACTGATATCCGGGTTGTATCAAAATAAGGGGCTATATAGTTGCCCCATCCCCACAAGCCACCATCCCCCTTACCCTTACCATTTTTTACGGTTGAATCGCCAATGAGGTAAAATGTTGGTTTATCAACAGGTTTTATCAGCATAAAAGACGATAGCATGATCACCACTATCAGCAATAAGCTTAAACCTGCATTTTTACGCATAAAGTTTTTCATATAGCTTACCAATTAGTTTTTAAGATATTTATTTAAAGGATTCTTCGGATCGGCCCGGATGCCTTCGGCGACAGATTCGGCATTTACAGTAGCGCCTGCTTTATTGGTATGGGTATGATCGCCCGGAAAGAATTTCTTTACCGAATCGGGTCCCCATTGGTCATACTTATCAGCGGTGATCCGGTTCATGTCAATAAAGATGGCCCCTTCCTGTTGCGCAACTTCCCGCGCCCATTTACCATAATCATTATCAGCACGGATCACTTTACCCTCGCGAAACTCATTACGGGGAATCATTGACAATACCATTGGCGTAGCGCCCTTAGCTTTGGTTGCCCTTATAAATTTGCGAAAATACCAACCGTAGGTATGCACAGTTTCTTTTATGCCATTGGGCCAGGTAAGCTCTACTGTTTCCTCGCCTGTACCTTTTAATACGCCGCGGTATCCTTTTTTTGTAGTATCGGGCTGGCTGCCTTCATTATGGCCAAATACCATCATCACAAAATCGCCGGGCTTTAGCAGGGAATCTACTTTGTTCCACCTGCCCTCCTTTATAAAAGTACGCGTGCTGCGGCCGGCCATCGCATGGTTCTCGATATTGATCTTCGACAGGTTAAAATAGTTTGGAATGATACTGCCCCAACCCCATGTTTCCTTATCGCTGTTGTGGGTTGTAGAATCTCCGATGAGGTACAATGTCGGCTTTTGCTGATTAACGAACGCCAGACCTGCGAAGGCTACAATTAACAGGATAAAAATGGTTTTTAATGGTTTTATCATGATATAGTTTTACTTTTTCTTAATATTTTTAGGTTTTAACTCATCGGGTGCACCGTTTGTGTAAGAAATAAACACCTCTTTGGACCCCGATTTAAGAAGGCCTTCAATAATGTTTATATCAATAACCCAGGCAGGCTTAAACTGCACCGACGACATATATTTGAGGATACTGTAGTACAGCTGACGTGCTGCCGGCCTTTCCTTATCTATTGCCGGCGACAGGTCGGCACTACTTACCATAATACTTCCTTTACCCACCTTTGATTCAAACAGGAAAGCCAGTCGGCGGTTCATGAACCAGGTGTCAATGGGTTGTATAACAGGCCGGAATGTTGGCGGAAAATCTTCCAGGTGCATAACCTGTGCGTTTAATAATACGTCCCACCATTGAATTTCGCTATATGATGCCGTTGGAAAATCACTAAATATGGGATGCCGGGGATCGCACACAAACCCAAGCGTATGCGGCGGACGCATTTTAAACCAAGAGGTGTTCCAGAAAACCGGGGTAAAAGCCTGCACAATTTCCTTACCCTTTACTACCTTGCCTGCAACGTTCAAAAACACCTTGCCTCCATCACTAAGTACCTGTTTAACTTTATCATCCAGCGATGTTGTATAATATACATCTGGTTTAATCTCGGGTAATGTTTCCGGGTATACCCAAAAATTCCAGTCATTTATATAGGGAGAGTTTGGCACGGATACCTCCAGGTTCAGTTTTTCCGGTGATCTGATACCTGATAAAGGCAGATTGATCTCGCCCGACTGCTGGCAATTGCCCATAACATAACTCTTTTTATTAAGCACACCTTGGCTAATCACCTTATGTTGTGCATTGGTTAGCTTCCAGCTCAATGCGGCAGTTATAGGCTTGCTGTAATTAAACAGCTCAACTGACGCCTTTAAGGTTTCATTATTATGATACACAAATTTTTCGGTGCGGATAAGCGGCACTGTGGCATTGCAAAAGCGGGCAAACTGCTTAGCCGTGATATAACCTTTATTATCCCAAAAGGCATTAAGCACACCAACCAGGGCGGTACCCTGCCCCGGATAATCATTTAATGACAGTAATTGAAAGCCCGAGTAACCAGGTGTGCGCATGGCCTTTTCAATTTCATGCTTATAACATAAAGCCTGCAATTTGCCGGAGGCCATCAGGAATTTCTCGGCTTCATCGGCCATACCGTGGTCTTTCAGATCTTCCTCAAAAAGTTCAAAATTTTTGGCTTTATAAAAGCCTGTATATTTTTTTTTCTCTTTAAAATCAGGAAACGCACAGTACTGCCCCATCTCATGGGCTACAAAAGGGACATTAAACTGTGCTAGCTGTTTGCTGTAGTCCGAATAACTTTCTGGCCGTTGGTTCCAAGCCAGTCCCCGTGCGCCGGCACGGGCCATATACTCATTGTTGGGTATTACCGGCCAGCTGCCGCCTACTGCCGCCCCGGTATAAAGCCTGCGGGTGTCTTTGGCTTTCCAATAATCAACAAACTTAGTCAGGTACTCCACCTGTTTGCCGCTGGGCTCGTTGCCATAGGCCATCATACAAAACGATGGGTGGTTACCATACCATTTGGCTATGCGGTTTGTTTCATCATAAATATACCGATCAATGGGGCGGCCCAGCCCCAGGCCGCTGCCGTGATTAGCCCATGATGGCCCTTCCACATGTAAGTAAAATACTGCTTTATCTGCTGCCGCAAAGGCCGCTTCGGGTGGGCACCAGGAGTGAAAACGCATGTGGTTTAAGCCATATGCCCTACATATTTTAAATATCCGGTCCCATTCAGCTTCGGTTGTGGGCGGATAGCCGGTTAACGGAAATTCGCAGTTGTTTACTGTGCCGCGTAAAAAAACCGGCTTCCCGTTAATAGTAAAAGTTTTCCCATCAGCCTTAAATTCGCGCATACCAAAGGCAATCTGTTTGGTATTTGTGTCGCCTTTACCGGTAGTTAATGTAGCTGTAAGCTGATACAAAGCAGGGCTAAATTCATCCCAGGTTTGCATTTTGCTACCCATTGGCAAATCAATAATTATTTCACTTGTACTATCCCCGATTTTAACAGACTTACTTACAGCTGGTATAAGCTGCGAATGTGCAGTATTAAACGCTTTGCCCGATAGGGTGATATTGCCTGTAGTTTCACCACCTTCATTTTTAACCAATATTTTAATATGCGCTGTTTTTTGTTTCAGATCGGGGTAAACCTGTACGTCTTCTAACCATGTGGTTGCCCCGGCAAGCAGTTCCATTTTACCAATTACACCATTCCAGTTGCCTTGTGTATGATCGGTGATGCTATGGGAATCAGGACCAACATTAATGTCTTTTACCCTGTTATCAATACACAGTGTTATGCTATGCTTTCCCGGCGATATTTTGCTGCCCAGATCAAACTGGTGCGGTGCTACCAGGCTGTTTTGCAGGCCAATCTCCACACTATCTACCCATAGGCGGGTTTCTGTATGGGCCCTTTCCAGGAAAAGCACGATGCGTTTGTTTTTCCAATCCGGCGGAATGTTTACCTCCTTTTTGTACCATGCTACCCCGGTATAATGCTTAGGCGGTGTAAGCCAGAAGGGTATCTTCAGGTTACCCGGCTGCCGGTATTTGGCCATGTGCGGATTATAAAACCACGAGCTGTCATAGATGCTGCCTGTCCATTTTGTTTTTAGGGTGATATCGTCGCCTTTTAAATTTCCTGTCATAGAACCGGGCAGGTGAATGGTATCGGTAAGGGGTTTTAAAAACCATTTTTCTTCAATACCCTTACCGGCAGAATCTATCCGGAACTGCCACCGGCCAGCCAGTGAAATAATATTGCCAGCCTGCTTTCCATCCGGGACAGACCAGGCACAAAAAAGTACACCCAGGATCGCGGTTATGCAGATCAGGAGGTATTTTATGCCTTTATATCTATTATTTATCTGCATTTATATCAATTAAATCGAGTTTTGTACCATCTTTAGTAATGATCTGAGATTTTTTCCATTCCCACCCCTGTGCAAACTTTACATCACCGGCGGTAGCTGCTTCAATATTGACATTATCGAAATGAAAATGCTGCATGGCCGACTCTTTCAGGCCGATGGCGTTAATGGCTTTTTTGGCACCGGTCACTTTAACATTAGAAAGGTAGATATCTTTAAAATGCGGCATCCCCTTTTCGGCAGGTTCTACCTGGTGCAGTATTTTTTTCCAATGCTCGGGTATGCTGTCTATATTATAACCATTGGGTAGTTTGGAGTAGCTGTAGCTGGGGTTCCAGTTCATGGTGATCTGGAAGGCCGTGCCTACACCATTCATGGTGATATTGGTGAAATGAATATCCTCCACCGTACCGCCCCGGGTAATGGCCGATTTAATATTGAGCCCATTGCTGGTACCATTGCCGGTAAGTTCGGTAGCCAGCACATGCCTGATGCCGCCTGATGTTTCGCTGCCGCAGGTGAGCAAACCAGCGCCGGCCCTTGAGATACATTTGCGGATCACCACATACTCGGTAGGCCGGTTCACTCTTAAACCATCCCAGTCGCGGCCGGCCTTAAGGCAAAAATCGTCATCATTACAATCAATATCGCAATTTTGTACCAGGATCCAACTTGATGAATCTATATCTATGCCATCAGTTGACGGCCCGTGACCATCAACGTTGTTACGTATGGTAATACCATCAACCGTAACCCGTGTGGAATACAGCAACTGAACGGTCCAGAAGCCGGCCTGCTGCAGGGTAATATCCTTAATAGTAATGTCTGTAGCGTTGGCAACCAGCAATGTACGGGGGCGTTTAGCATCGTAATCAACAATCCAGCGCAAGCCTTTGGGATCATACTCGGCGCGCATTTTGCGGTAAATATCCCAGAATGGTTTGCCCTGCGCGTTCACTAAACCCTTGCCGCTAATAGCCGCATTACTTTGCCCAATGATATTGATCAAAGCAGCGGGCCATTTCATTTCGATACCGGCAACGCGGGTATCAATTTCGGGGTAATCTTTCAGGTCCTGACTGCCCAGCAATTCTACACCCGCATCAATGTTGAGGCAAACATTTTTCTTAAGAAATATAGATCCCGTTAAATATTTACCTGGCTTAAACGAAACTATACCACCGCCTTTTTCCGAACACTGATCTATGGTTTTTTGTATAGCAGTGGTGTTTAGTGCTTTGCCATCATTAAGCGCGCCGTTATTATTCACATACCATAATGTTGTTTTCCCCGGATAATGTTTGGCTCCTACCTTTTTTGCCCAATCCAGGTTAGTTTGCGCGTTTACGGTATTTGCGGTTATAAATAATAGTAAAACAGAACAGTGCAGTAGTTTCATAGGTAAATTATTCTTTTAATGGCTTACCCACCGAAGTGCCAGAGGATAAGCCAGTCTTTTTATGATGTCCAGGACAATTCTTTCATCTCTCTTCCTTATCAATAGCCGGGGTTTTGTGTGTACAGGCCCGGAGCCGCATCCAATTGTGTTTGCGGTACCGGGTAGATCACATAATTTGCTACAACCGGTTTTATGCTTTTCTGGGCATCTTCCTTAGCAATCCAGGCGTTCATGATAGTTAACAGGTCGCCGCTTCTTTGCAGGTCGAACCAGCGCGAACCTTCGTCAGCAAACTCCCTGCGGCGCTCATCAAATAATTGAGGAAGCGTTACACCGGCTATTGATGGCAACCCGGCCCGCGCCCTCACCTGGTTAACAATAGCGTCAACATCGCCTTGCGAACCGGCAGCGCCATGCAGTATACACTCGGCCTTTAGCATTAAAATATCCGTGTACCTGATAGCAATAAAGTTAATTCCCCAGTCGAAACGGCTGGTAGTCGGAATTTTGGTGATATCAAGCCATTTTTTAAAGAATGGCCGGTTTTCTGTACTCCCGGCATTGGTGTACCCCGCAGTATAGATATTAAATGCCTTACGTACATCGGCGCCATCATAACTACCTGCCAAATCCTTTGATACCGGGATAATTTCCAGGCTTCCGTTTGATTTGTTATCCTTAATTGATAAAAAATAACCGTTTGGCGTAAGTATCCATGGATATGAAGCGCCATAAAGATCGCTGTTGCCACTTATGCCGCCGGCATACATAACATCAAAAACGGCTTCCTTATTGGTAACAGGACTTTGATTGCTATATGAAAACACATTGCTATAGTTTGTATTGAAAGTAAACTGACCGCTGCTGATGATATCCTGCAACAATGGCAAAGCCAGGGCCCATTCATTTGATCCTGTTCCCGGCCCCTCTATACCATAATTTGGTGCCGATTTAGCCATGTAAACCTGGGCCAGTAAAGCTTCGGCGGCATATTTGGTAGCACGCCCAACATCAATCCCGGTATAGGTAGCTGGTAAATTGGCCATGGCCGATTGCAGATCGGCAATAATGAGTTTATAAACATCAGCCACCGGGCTGCGGCCAATAGTATTAGCCTCGGGCGCGGTTACCGGGTGATCAATAACCGGTACTTTGCCAAAGTACCTTACCAGGTCGAAATAATAAAATGCGCGTAAAAATTTGGCTTCGGCCTGTAATCGTGCAGACAAAGATGCCGAGCCTATATAACTGCCGTTTTTGACAACCTGGTCAAGCAGGGTATTCGCCCTGAAAATGCCATTAAAATCGGTACCCCATGCTTCGGTAACATAGGCGTTTGCTGCTAATGATGGCGAAAAATTATTCACCGGATCCCAGTCGCGTACGGTAACCGAAACACCGTAAATATTGTCTGAACGTATTTCGGACAGGTTAGACAGTCTTACCGGATAGTTATGCAGATCGGCATAAATTGCGTTGGAAGCCTGTAGAAAATCACTTGGCGAATGATAAAAGGTAGCTGTTGTAGATGCTGAAATTGGCACCTGATTTAATTCCTTATTACAGGAAGCCATCATAAAAACAGCCGATATGGTTGATAGAAAAAATATCTTTTTCATTTTGATAATGTTGAAATAATTAAAAAGTGACGTTTACACCGAAGATCAATGATTTAGCCAATGGCAAACCTCCGTAATCACCGGCTTCCGGGTAATTACTGTCAGAGCTAATAGCTGTATTTTGTGCTTCGGGATTGAAACCACCATAATATTTATCACGTCCAAAGAAGTTTTCGGCAGTAACATAAATTCGCGCTGCGCCTAAAGCTTTTGTTTTAAAAATACTTTTCAGATCGTACCCCAAAGTGATATTCCTAACCCGCACATAGTTTGATGAATATAACCAGTCGGTATTGGCCACAAAACCAAATGTTGAATAAGCTTTACTAACGCGTCCATCGCCCTGGTTATCTGGCGACCGCCAGCGGTTGGCATAAAACGCAGGTGCATTATCGGTAAAGCCCTGCCCTGTACGTGTGATAGCCCTGCCCAATAAAGAATAAATTGAACCCCCGTTTTGCCCCTGCACTAAAACACTCAGGTCAAACCCCTTGTAGCGTACTGTATTGGTGATACCCCAGGTATAATTAGGGTTTGGATGGCCAACAATTTGTTTATCAGCTTCGGTAATAACACCGTCGCCGTTCAGATCCTGGTATTTAGGATCGCCCACGGTTTCGCCGGTATTATATGTTGCAGCATGGTTATCTATATCAGCCTGTGTTAGGAAACCTATTTGCCTTACAACATAAATACTGTTTAATGGCTGCCCTACACGTAAAATGGCGTCAGAAACATCAAATGAATTTGGAATGATGATTTGTTTTTGATTGCCATAAAGCGACACAATTTTATTGGTATTATGACTAATATTAATTGAGGTGTTCCATTGAAATTTACCAACCAGGTTATGGCTGGTTAATTCCAGTTCCTGGCCAATGTTACGTACCGAACCCGCATTGCGCAGCTGGCTGCTAAAGCCTGTTGATTGCAGGATTGGCACATTGAGTAATAATTCGGTATTTAATTTATTATAGTAGTCGAATGAGCCGGTTAAACGGTTGCTGAAAAATCCAAAATCAACACCCAGGTCATAGGTCTGTGATTTTTCCCACTGAATATCGGGATTTGGCAAGTTACTTGGGGCCTGGCCAATAGCCAAAGCCTGGGCTGCACCCAAAACATATCCGTATTGACCTATTTGCGAAATACTTCCATAATCGGCAATACTATTGTTACCGTTTACACCATAGCTAAAACGCAGTTTCAAATCGCTTATAACAGACACTTTCTTCATGAAGTTTTCCTGGATAATTCGCCACCCTATAGATGCCGACGGGAATATGCCATACTTTGTATTTGGCCCGAACCGGGAAGATCCGTCTTCACGTAAGCTTGCCGATAAAAGATACTTGTCTTTGTATCCGTACTGTACACGACTAAAGTAGGATACCAAAACACTTTTAGTACCCGATGTGTTGCCCGTTACCGTTGCTGCCGAATTTAAGGTTTGAATTATACTGCTGGTATATCCTCCAACTGATGACAGTGTTGATTGATCTAAACGATCGGTATTATAGGATTGCCCCACCAATACATTCAGGCTATGTACCGCATTAAATGTAGTGTTATAGGTAAGCGTATTCTCGTTAACAAATGTTTGTCTTTTAAACGTACTGTATGAACCCGAAGTGTTAGCTGTAAGGTTTGAGTTTGTAGAAGCATTAAAGGTTCTGTTAGCCAGTGTACCCGCAATGGTGTACGGCGTATAGCTGTTTGAGGCATTATCAACATTATCCAGGTTTACTGAACTTCTTAATGTTAAACCTTTAATGATCTCGTATTCGGCAAATATAGTGGCCAGCGTACGGTATTTTTTTGTTTGCCCTACTTTGTTTTCCAATTTGGCTATGGGGCTATTGGCCGAATTGCCCCAGGTATATTGCGCGTTTTTGAAAGCATTTGGGTACAAGCCTACAGTATCCTCCTGTATAGGGCTGTAGCTAATAGCCTGGTGAAAAATATTATCCTTACCCTCAACACCCGGATCCTGGGTGATGGAATAAGTAGGCGCTATATTTAAACCTATTTTTAATTTTTTGGTGGCATGTACTTCCACATTAGCCCTGGCAGAATAGGCTTTATATCCCAGTCCCTTTACAAAACCATCCTGGTTGGCATAATTTCCCGAGATAAAATAGTTCACAAACTCATTACCGCCGCTGGCGCTTAGCGCCTGGTTTTGCATAACACCATTTTGCTCTATTGCTTTCTCCCAGTTAACATATTGTAAACCCGGGTGTCCTGGCATGGCCCACCTTGGATCAAGCATATAAGCCGAACTGAAGGCACCTGCGTTTAGGGACTGGCGTTTTGCATTGTCATCACTGGCTGTTGCACCCTGTGTGCCAAATTTAAGCACATAAGCCGCATTAATCATTTCAGTAGCGCGGTCTATCCATTGGTCGCCGTTAAGCATAGGCAAATATTTACTGGCCGCATTATATCCGTAATAACCGTTATAAGTAATTTTAGCCTTACCCGATTTGCCCCTTTTGGTTGTAATTAAAACAACCCCGTTTGATGCTCTTGATCCGTAAATGGCAGCAGCAGCGGCATCTTTTAAAACCTGGATATCTTCAATATCATTTGGATTAATATTATCCAGCGGGTTGCCTGTTCCAAAGCTGCCGCCGCTACCTATTGGTGATACCGACAGCGGAAAGCCGTCTATTACATACAATGGTTCGTTACCGGCACTTATAGAACCGCTGCCCCGTACATTAACACTAAAGGCCTTGCCCGGTACACCTGTGGTTTGTTTTACACTAACGCCGGCCATTTGGCCTACAAGCGCCTGGTCAACACGGGTTATGGCACGCTCATCCAGGTTATCTGCCTTAAAGGTAGCCACCGCACCGGTAACATTCGCCCGTTTTTGGGCGCCGTAACCAATTACCACAACTTCATTTAACTGCGATTCGGTTTCGGTTAAACTTATATTAATGATGTTGTTTGTGCCTACGGTAACTTCCTTAGTTTCAAATCCAACCGATTTAAACACTAACACTTGTCCGGCGGTAGCTTTTATAGCGTACTTGCCATCCACATCGGCAGTTGTACCTGCTTTTGTACCTTTTAGCTGCACAGAAGCAGCAGGAACGGGAAGATGTTTACTATCCGTAACCGTACCCGTGATACTGAGTTGCTGTGCAAAAGCACTATAGATGCCTGTCGCATTAAAAAAAAGCAACAGCAACAGCACTTTACAAGAATGAATAAAGATTCTTTTCATAAAATTAATTTTAGGGGTTTAACTGTTTGGTCAGTTAGGTTATAATGTAAAACGAACATAAAAGTTAATTCCAACAGCACCATCCTGTAGCATCCTGCTTACGGAGTATGGGGGCACAAAAAAAGGCGGTCAAAACAACCGCCTTTTCTCTTAAAAAAAACTTTATTAACTATTTAATAAGCACATATTTAACCGGCCTAAGGGTAACCGGCCCAACCAAACCAGATGGCTTTGGCTGCCAGTTTATTGCGGTAAAAAGGCCATCCGGGCCTTTGGATCCGGGGCTATGTGACTGAAAATTAGTATTATAGAAGACCCTGTAGGGAATGTTCTTTTTATCCATATCTATAATGCGGTTCACCATCAGGTTAGCTACTTTTACCTGTAACTGATTGACCGGCCTTAACTGTGCTGAAGGTATAGTAACCGTGTATTGCGGACCTATAAGTGTAACTAACTTTTTACCGTTGAGATAAACTTCGGCACTTTCATGCACCTTACCCAGATCCAACTGCCAGGCTACCGCATTTAAGGTTGGCTTTTTAAAAGTGATTGAATAGCTGCCTGTTCCGGAAAACGCTTTAAATTCATCGCCCCCTAATGCCGTCCATGATTTAAGGTCGGCGGTTTTTATTGGTTGCGGGAGGGTTGGACCGCCCTTGGTAAATGTAAGCGCCCATGTACCATTTATAGCTACCGGTTTACCTGCAAGCTGGTAATATTTATAATTTGCGATATTAACTTTTGTAGGTAACGTTTGCAAAATGCAGCTTTGCCCGGGCTGTAGTTGCAGGTAAACACCGGTTTGACCTTTGCCTTGTTTCCGGCTCCTGGCCAAGCCGTAATTTTTGGTCATCGGATCAAATACCACTACCGATGCTGCATTAACGGATAACCCTACCCAGCCATCCACCGCTTTATCACTATTATTGGCGATAAAATAGCTGTTGCCATTTTTGTAGGTTCTGCGTACAAATTGAAGGCCATCATCGGTCATGCGCTCCCTGTTTATTCCCGCAGCATCCAGTAAGGGCATTATTTCATCAGCAATTAAAAACCGGCCTTTGCCTATCGCCGCCGTTTTAACCCCATCAGCCCCCGAGGTAAAGTTTAACCCGGCCAGTAAATCCTTAAATGCTTTTTCCCGCTCATTTAAACGGGCATATCCGGGCACATCTGATGGCAGTTTTTTATACACCACCACTGTTGCTCCTGACTTTGCCATATCCATTATCTTATGGAATGTTTCCAGCGGGATATACCTGCAATCGGGCAGCAAAATGGTTTTGTAACTGATTCCACCGGTGGCTATGCGGGCGCCTGCGGCTTGCAGTGCCATTATCTGCTTATCTGATATAAAATCAAAAGTGTAACCCTTTTTCAACATCTCCTGGGTTGAGTTTTCAAACCCGGTACCACTAAAATCGGGTTTCATGGCATCATAATGCTTAAGTAAACCTTTTTCGCCGCGTTCCGAAAAACTATCGAACAAAGGATAATAAACCAGCACATCATTATCCGGCTTGCCCTGTTGCAGAAATGACTGGCAATTGGTTATATATTCATTAAGGGTTGAAAAATCGTTCCAGAATGGATTGGTCTGGTTAAAATGTACTTCGGCATAAAACAACCAACCGGGCCAGGGGGCATCCTTTGGCGAATAGCTGATACCATGATAAAAAATATGGTTAACCCCGCCTACAAAATATTTATCAATAGCCTGCTTAACATCGCCTAATGACGTCAAAAAGTGATCATTAAGCCAGGTTGCCGACTCTGACGAAGCCAGCGGCTTACCGGTAACGTGTGCCGCCGAGGTAGCAAACTTGAATCGCAAGATATCATTTCCCTCGGTTTCAGGAATATCGATAGCCGCGTACAGATCCAGTATATTGGATGGCGAACCGTGCGATTGATTACGGATTAAAGCGCCTTTTGATTTACCCCATTCATGCCAGGGTTTGGTAAAATTGTCAAGCAACAGGTCGGATATAGTTTGGCGGTAATCGCACAATATCCTGTTATTGTTTTCTTTGTCATCATTACCAAACAAGGCCGGTAAATGATCCCGAAGATCGTAGCCCCGGCGATTAATAAACTCATCAAAAAACTGTGGGGTAAAATTAGATTGCCCGCGGGCATCATCTACTTCGTACGAGTCATTAAAAAACGCGCGGATAGCACTTACATCCTGGCCTTTGAATGCCTGGTTAAACTTATCCAGGTAATGATCCAGTGCCGGTTTCGAAAAATGGTCAATCACATAACCTTCACCACCCGGGGCTGCCCGCTCCACCATTTTACCATGCCATCCCATAAAAAGCGCATATAACTTCCAGTTACCGGCAGGTGCGGTCCAGTTCAGTTTGCCATCGGCCTCAACTTTACCGGTCAGGTTCAGGGCCTGCCCTTTGCCATCGTAGGCCATTAAAACAGTGAGTGGTATACGTTTTTCAAACCGCACCTGGTCAAGGGCTATCAATTGCAGGTTTTTATTATTGCTGATGGGCTCAACCAGGTCGGCGATCTTTGGCGCCCGGCCGTCTGCCCGTACCAGGGGTTGTTGTACAAACACAACAGGTTCATTTAATTTATCCCCACCCTTCAGGTCATAATTTTTCCAGAAGAGTTCCTTGCTCGCATCCTGATCAGTTACCCAGGGGCCACCGAAAGGCCAGCCTGTGGCGTTGGCCAGGTCGATACCCATATCCAAACGTTTAGCCTCCTGCAGTGTATACGTCAGCATATCTACCCATTGTGGCGACAAATACGATATAAACTCACTTTCGTGCCCTTTTACACCGTAAATGGGTGTTATTTCCATTCCGCCTAAACCGGCGTCATGATAGCTTTGCATATTCCAGGCCAGGTCCTTTTTGTTTACGGCGCTGCCCTCCCACCACCAGCGGGCCCAGGGTTTGGTTTGCCTGGTAATAACAGGCCAGGTTACCTGGGCGGTTGCAGCTTCAGCACTTATTAAAAGAACTAAAGCGGCGGCTATTTTGAAGTTTTTGTTGAATACCGACATGTAGATTTTTTTATTTGTATTTGGCAATTTCGACCGCGTAAACGCCTTCATGACCTTCAAAATTGGCTCTGAAGATAACCCATTTTTCATCGGGCGAAAAATGCACATTAGGTTCAAGGTGATAGTTGTGATTTTTCATATTAACCAGTTTCTCCGATTTAAAATGATCTCCATCGGGTTTAAAAAGATAGATCCACATGCCATCGGGCGCTTTTGCTACCTGCCCGGCATTACCGCCATCGCCTGCAAATGTTTGCTCATCCCTGGTAACATTGAAATGGATTGACCATTCGTTGCGGTCCATCTGGTAAACGCGATCTTCCTTAGCTGTTTTCATGTTAATGCCCGCCAGGAAAAATGTTTGTCCTTTAGGTTTCTGCAGATCAAACCACTCGGTATTACCAAGCGGCGAAAAAAACTCGTGGCCGGCAATTTCATTTACCATGGTACGCTTATGCAATAGTTTATTTTGGCCGGTTCTTATATTGATATTCCACATCCTGTCTACCTTTTCCCAAGGCCCTTCATGACAGTACGACAAATTATCGGGATCCGTGGGCGAGAAAAGCAGATGGTTAGTCCATTCGTTCTCCTGGTGTATTTGTTTTAATAATTTGTGTTTAACATCAAGAACATATAGGGTGTGCTGAATATGCGCATCATAGATCCTGTTAAAAAAATCGTGCTTTTCGGGATATTTGGCCAGTATCTGGCGTTCCTGCTCACCGGTAGCTTTAACACATGCCATGAAAGTTCCATCGGCATTTACGGTGCCTACCCTGCCTTTAAAGTCGGGGGCAAAAGCGTAAATAAACCTGGTTTTATAGGTATTTACATTTACAGCAAATATACTATCGCCGCTTTGGTAAAATGCCTCACGGGTTTTAGCGCAAACCATTTCTCCCGATACCTTTTCGCGGCCGGTTAACTGTTCGGTCTTTAGGGTTTTAAGATTAACAGTGAACAGTTGCGAACCCTTATCCGTTTTACCGTAAAACACCATCAAATCACCCTCGCCTTTTTCCTGGGGAACAAAAGGATTGTTGTTAAAATAAAAACTCCCGTTATCATTTTCACGGTTTACCAGGCGAACAACCTTATGGCCGGTTTCTTTATCAATCCACCGGGCCGGCATGGGTTTTATGCCTCCTGTTTCTAATAAATCCTGGGCTTTTGTGGTAAAAAAGCTCATACTTAAAAGGGCGAAAGTCATCAAAGCCGGTTTTTTGCTTATCATCATTATTTAGATTTTTAATTAATTTCCGTCGGGTTTTATAGTGCTGTTTTTAGGGCTGACGGGCAGGCTGAAAGTGTCGGCAGGGTCAGGGTGCGATGGATCATACGGCGGTGCATCAATAATATACTTCTCAATACCCAGGTGGTTGCGCCGAATCCCCTCAATAATACATTTGGCAATTTCGTAGGCGCCATAACTGTTAAAGTGGGTATTATCGGCCAGGTCTTTAGGCTGGTTGGGGAACGAGTTGGCAGGATACCACACAAAAGCCTTTTTAGAACCTTCGTTACCAAGGGCCTCATAAAATTTAGCTGTCATCGTGTTAAGATCTATCAGCGGTACATTTTGCTCTTTGGCAATTTTTCTTGCAGCGTCCGGGTAATCGCCCAGCGTATTCACCACTTTACCGCTATCATTAAAAGCGCGGCGGCTGGTGGAAGTTACTATAACCGGGATGGCATTTTTATCGCGTATTTTACTGATGAACAGCTTAAAGCGATCTGTATATGATTTATAGGCCCCATCTTCAGGACCTTTTTCTTTCTGATCATTATGCCCAAACTCGATAAAAAGATAATCACCCGGCTTAATGATACTTAATATTTTATCCAAACGGTGGCTATTTAAAAAGCTGCCCAGGGTAAGGCCCGATTCGGCATGATCGGCAATGGATATTCCCGGTTTAAAAAAACGGGTGATCATTTGCCCCCATGAGCACCAGGGCTCATCATCCTGGTCAACCACGGTGGAGTTTCCCGCCAGGTAAACAGTTACCTCGTCGTCCACCTTTTCTATTTCAAGCGCGTCAATACATGGCCGGATATCATTAAATTCAAGGCTGAGCTTATCATCCCAGTCATATTTTCCAAATTCACGGGGTTTAAGGGATACCTTAGCGCCTGTGCCGATATCCGGCTTACGTATATTTACTATAAAGCTTACTCTTTTTATAGTGCCTTTACCGGTTTTAACTTTCTCCAGCATCAGCCTGCGCGACTCGGCACGTACGGTTATATTGCTGTTGCCCTTAATGTCGCCCAATACCAGTGTTACTTTATAATTGCCTTCGGGCACGTTTACCGAAAAATAGAAAGGTTTATCGCTGGTCACATAATCACCTGTAAGTAGTTTCCCGGGATTGCGGACCACTGTTGTTACTTTTGAGTCAAAATCAAACCCATAACCTTTATTGTCATCAAACTTATCAGCCGGGCCTACCTTTTGATAACCTTTGGCTGCCTTGCCGCTTCCAAAATCAAATTTAAAACTGGTTTTAGCTCCTTGTGCTAAAAGTGCTGCAGGTAAGGCAAGCCACAATAAAAAACAAAAACAGGGCAATAAGATCTTGTACCGCAATTTGATCATGATGAATACTAATTTACCTGGTTATCTGGCTGCCCAAAATTGGGGCATGGTTTATAATAGATAAAGTTATACCATGTTTATTCAGGCAGCATCCTGCACTATCCTGAATGAAGGTGTTGTTTGTGTAACAAATTCATTGCCTGTTCAAAACTCATAAAAAACGATTCAAATGTTATATGTACCGAACCTATGGCCCGCTGTTTTTTATTGTCCGGATCCCACGGGTTGAAATCCCTGGCTACAAAATGGTTAGGGGCTGCTCCCCTGACGACCCGGGTGTAAAATAGCTATTATTATAACCCTTCCATTTTTTAACACACATCAATGCTTATTCATTTTCTGTTTTCCAATTTTGTGGCATGAAAACAGAAACATTAGAGTGTTTATCCATAACTGGCATTGCAGAAAGCTCTACCGGCAATTTTCCCAAACTGAAAATTGCTATTGCTGGTATTTCTATAAGCTTATTTATGATGAACCTCGACACAAGTATTGTGAGCGTAGGATTACCAACTATGATTAAAAGCCTAAAAACCACTTTTGCCTCGGCACAATGGTTTGTGCTGGCTTACTTGCTTGTGCTTACTGCTTTAATTACGGCTGCAGGGCGGCTTGGCGACATTGTAGGTAAAAAGAAATTATACCTTGCGGGTATTGCTATATTTACAATAGCATCCTTGCTTTGCGGTATCTCTAATAGTGCAGCCTTATTTATCTTATTTCGTGGGTTACAAGGTTTGGGGGCAGCCTTAATATTGGCTTTAAGTATGGCCATTGCAACCGAGCTCACACCTAAAAAACAGTTGGGCAAAACAATGGGGGTTTTATCAACAATAACAGCCCTGGGCATTGCAAGCGGGCCAACTATTGGCGGCATATTGCTTTCAACCTTCGGGTGGCAATCTATGTTTTTGGTAAACATCCCTTTTGGAATAGTGGCTTATGGGCTGGGCCATAAATATATAATGAGCTCCACCATTAAAAAACGTACGCCCATTGATCGGGTTGGAATAATTTTATTAGCAGCAACCTTATCGTCATACTGCTTTGGTATGACGATGATTGAAAAAAGCGGTTTTGGAAGTCCCATTGTTTTAACGTTGTTAGCAGTCACTATTATCGGCTTATTTGCATTTATTCAGTTTGAGAGAAGATTAGCGCATCCTTTAATAAACGTCGCCATTTTTAAAAACAGGCTTATTAGCAAAAACCTGGTTACTACGGTGCTTGTTTATACCGTAATTATTACAACTGTGATATTGCCGCCGTTTTATCTTTTAAAAGCAGCTAATTACAGCCTGGTACAGGTTGGGTTAATTATGTCCTTCGGCCCTTTATTAACTGTTGCGCTTAGTATTTATGCAGGCAAAATTGCCGATAGGTATGGTGCAAAAAATGTGATGTTTTGTGCAGTACTTACCATAGCAATCGGATGCTTTTGTATGAGTACAATTACCCCGGCCGAAAATGTTGGAGGTTATCTATGGCGGATCGGAATTATTGCGCTGGGATTGAATTTTTTTAAAACCCCTAACAACACGGTTGTTATGGAAATAGCACAAGCAGACCAGCGCGGGCTACTAAGCGGTTTTTTGTCGCTGTCGCGGATTTTAGGGCAAATAACCGGAACAACGGTCATGGGCCTTATCTTCGCTGTTTTGTCGGGAGTGTCAGGTACTTCAAAAATCGGCAGTTCGCCGCAGGCAATAACCTATGGCTTTGATAAGGTATTTTTGATAAACGCATTTATAGCATCGTTTGCCGCATTGTTAATCTATCCGAAGTTCTTGAAACAAAATGCATAATTTTAATAAGTAATAAATTCGATTGAATGTTTATGAAAGAAACCTTAGCCAGATACATCCAGAGAAAAGTTAAAATGAGCGACGAAGATTTGCAATTCATTCTTTCGTATTTTAAGCCGCGTACGGTTAAAAAGAAAGAAATTTTATTGCACGAAGGAGATTTGTCAAATAGGATGTATTTTGTTGTGAAAGGCTGCCTGCGAATCTATTTTATAAAGGACGTTGGCACAGAAGTTACCCGAAGAATCATATTTGAAAATGATTCATCATCATCGATGGTGTCTTTTATCACCAAAAATCGTTCAAAGGAATACATTGAAGCAGTAATGGACTCTGAACTGCTATATATGGATAGAAAGGATTTTTACCACCTGGTAGAAACCTTGCCTGTATGGGAGAAATTTTATCGTCATCAGCTGGAATATGCCTATGTAATAAACACCAATAGGTTAATGAGTTTTATTACTAACGATGCCACCGAACGCTATTTATTATTGCTCAAAGAAAACCCCGAAATAATAAAACGATTGCCCAACAGGCTGGTGGCTAATTATTTGAACATTACACAAGAAGGGTTAAGCAGGTTAAAATCAAAATTATAGAACGCCCGGCTAAGCATGAAAGGTAAAATCGTAGACTACAAGACGGACTAAAAAAGCAAACCGCTTGTTACTGTTGTATAGTAAAAAAGCTACCCTGCTTTCATTGAGCAGCTTACAGCCTTATCGTTGTAAACACCGGCCCCATGCCCCTTTGTTAAAATTATGGCAAATAAAAAACCTCTTTTAGCGGAATACTTACCGGTGAGTTATCAGGATTGCTTTCCATAATATCGCCCATGTAGGCCCACCATTTTTGCATAACGGCCTTTGCAGGCAAAGTATCCAGCAAGGCCTTGTCGCTTACTTTCAAAACACCGATCAGGCTGTTGGTTTCCTCATCCAGGAAGATGGCATAGTCGCTTATTCCCGTATCTTTTAGCAGCGCTGATAATTCGGGCCATATTTCATCATGGCGTTTTTTGTACTCCTGTTCAAAGCCGGGAAAAAGCTTCATTTTAAATGCTACGCGATCCATAGGTAAATGTTAAAAGGTAAATACGGCAATTGGTTATTGATATACACTTCGTCCAAAAATCGCTTATATATTTAAACCAACCTGTATGTTTGCCAAAGTAACATTTCTTTTCTCAGTTAACAATCCTGTGACATCATGATTAACTGGCAAAAAGCTTTAACTTTAGCTCGCTTAAACTTGCTTTTAAGTTTATAGCCAGGCATAGGATTTAAAGATGAGGTATGAAATCTTCGCGATTATTGGAATACATATATATTGACTATTATTCATCCACACCCAAATATATACAATTAGCCAACTCGATTATTAAAAGTGTACGTGAAGGGAAACTGGTTATTAATGAAACACTCCCCTCCATTAATGAGTTGAACCTCAATTTTGAAATATCGCGGGATACTGCCGAAAAAGCCTATAAACACTTAAAATCAATTGGCCTGCTTGGTTCTGTACCGGGTAAGGGATATTATATTAAAAACACCGAGGCAGGCCAGCAATTTAAAGTGTTTTTAATATTTAATAAGCTAAGCACCCATAAAAAGTTGGTATATGACGCCATTGTTAATGGCCTCGGGCATGAGGCTGCTATCGATTTTTATATATATAATAACGATTTCGAGTTTTTTAAAAAGCTGATCCAAAACAACAGTAACGATTACACGCACTACGTAATTTTACCGCATTTTATGGATGGCGGCGAAAATGTGCATGATATAATTAATACGTTACCCAAAGACAAGCTGATAATACTTGACAAGCTGGTACCCGGTGTAAAAGGCGACTTTGCAGCTGTATATGAAAATTTTGAAAAAGATATTTTTCATGCCCTGGAGCAGGCCCTGCCGCAGCTTAGCAAGTACCATACATTAAAGATTATATTTCCCGAATACACTTATTTTCCGGGTGAGATACTGAAAGGCTTCTTTAGTTTTTGTATCCAATATGCCTTTACTTATAAAGTTGTTCATGATATACACAAAGAACCTATAAACGAAGGTGAGGTTTTTATCAACCTGATGGAAAATGACCTGGTTGTTTTGATTGAGCGAATCCTGGCGACAAAATTGCAGATAGGTAAAGACGTGGGTGTAATATCCTATAACGAAACCCCGCTTAAAAAAATCATACTAAACGGTTTAACCACCATATCAACAGATTTTGAAAAAATGGGAGAAATGACTGCTGCAATTATTAAAAACGGTACAACTACCCGCTACGAAGTACCTTTTTATTTAACTTTAAGGTCGTCTTTGTAAGCTGCTAACCCTAATAGCTTTATAGCGATTTCCTGAGAATGATCTTAAATTTCGCGAAATTCTGAAGGGTGAGTGTCAAACCGGCAAAAGACTTACGAAGTAATTAATTACTTCGTAAGTCTGGGTTTCTACGACTTGTTATAGGTTGGCTTATGATATTTAATGATCTATTTAGCATCAACTTCGCTTTCATATTTGTTGCCATCCCTGTCGGTAGCCACCACTTTCACTTTATTTATGGCAGGCTCAAAGTGCGCCACAAAAAGGTGATCTGTTTCATGGGGTTCCACGAAATGACGGCCCGCAGGCAGATCATCACCTTTATACAAAGTTACCGACAAAGGGTCGTAACCGGTTTCTTTAGATAACGCTCCCATTGGTTTATCATCTAAAAAATATTCCACCTTCCATTGCGGATCATAATTCCATACATTGGCAATCAGGCGCATCTGGTTGGTGAGTTTCTCTACAAAAATGCTTAACTGGTTTTCTCTGGGCAAACCGGTTGATTTGTAATACCATTTCAGGGCGGTACCATTCACTTCGTAAACGCCGTAGCCCCTCGGGGTGCCGTCGGTACAAATGGGGCCTGTCCACCAGGCGCCGCAAACTGTGCCGTGGATGTGCTCGTATACGCCGTTACTAAAGTTATTGGCGTGCCAGTGTGTATGGCCCGACATGACATGCACGTTCTTAAAGTCCTGCAGAACGGCATAGAAATCTTTGTTATTTTTAACAGCGTTATATACCGGGATATGCAGGTTGATAATGACCAGCTGATCTTTGCCAACATGCTGCAGATCTTTTGCCAGCCAGGCCAGCTGGTCTTCGGTTATGTAGCCATCATACTCGCGTTCAACACCCAGGCAACGCACATCATCCAGCACCACGTAATGGGCTTTACCACGGTTAAAGGAGTAATAGGTAGGCCCGTAAAACTGCTTAAAGGTAACATCCGATGTTTCGTCGCCTCCCATCCGGTAATCCATATCATGGTTACCTATCACCTGGAAAAACGGGATGCCTGTTTTTGCGATAGCCTCGTTATAATCGGGGAAAAGCGCGTGGTTATCCCAAACCAAATCGCCTACGCAAATGCCATGTACCAACGCATTTTTACCCAACGACCGGATAGTTTCTATGGTATCGGGCACCGATGTTTCCATCAATTGCTTTACATCCTTTTTGTTTTTCACCTGTGGATCGGCCCAGATAATGAAATGATGGTTATCGTCATCCGCCTTTAAGCGTTCCAGCTTGAAATCGTAATAGCTGTCACTACTCAGGGTTTCATACTGTTTGGCAATATTGTAATCGTTTTTAAACGCGTAACCGGCCGGTGTGCTCATGAATATGCTTTTGGCCTTTTCATTCGGCATCATCTGGTAATTACCTTCTCCGTCTGTCAGTACAACCGAAAAGCCATCGGAAAGGACGACATCTTTGACGCCTTTTTTGCCGTCGGTAACCCTTCCTTTAATAAGGCCGGTTCCGGTTTTAGCCAGGGCATCCACATGCAGCGCAATGAAGGCGCTCCCGGTTATTAAACCAACATTTTTTATAAAAGATCTTCTGTTCATTTTCAATTTTTGTTAAATCCCCGCACCTGTATTTTTAACCGGTGCGGGGATTTTGATTTTAGTTTTGCAGGATTGTAAAACCGGTACCCGCTTCAATAGTGCTTAAAGATGATGTGAGCGTTAAGGGGATGCTTGCTACTGTACGCCCGGTTGTCCAGCGGCCGGTAATTGCATCATAAACACCGCCAAGCCTGGCGAAATTGCCATCGGTTGGCAGCGTCAGTTTCGAGGTATTGGTACCGCCACCGTAAAATCCCTGAGCTTCGTGGCTTACCGGGTTTATGGTGCTATAGTAGTCGGTATTGGTGATACGGTAACCAATCTCGGGCGGCCCAACAGCGTAAACTGCTCCGTTGCCGCCATACATGATCACGTCAACGGGCACGGTTGTGGCATCTACCGTTATCCCCTGGAATATGGCTATACCTGCTACGTTACCGCTATTGGCCAATAAGTTTGAGGTAGCGCTGCCGAAGTCGGCGCCCGGGTCGGTTGAATATTGAGTACTGCTGATCCATTTGGCGGCGCTGATATCTGTACTGCCTGCACCCCAGATGTTTTTATTGCCCCCTACATAAAAAAACTGCCCTTTGCTTACCTTGCCCGCTGTAAGGTTAAATTTATAGCTCCGCGCCTGGCCGTTTGCCCAACCGTTAACCGGTGCTGGATTAGTACCGGCGTTATTACAGGTAACCACAGCAAAATTGGTCACCGAAAAATCGATTTCCCTGGTGGCCATTAGTTGGATATACTCATAATTGGCATCGCTGCCGCCTGGGTTGGTAAGGTACCCGGTTATAATTACAGGCGATGGCCTGGTAGCAGCAAGAGTGAATATGTCGTCTTTGGTTCGGGGCCATAACTGCACGGTAGTATCTGCCGCGGTAGACGAAATAAAGGGGATACCCGTGAAATTTGCACTGAAAGGCAGTTCCCGCCCGGCGTATATTGCTGCAGCCTGGGTATGCAGGGTCATCTTACCAAATCCGTCATTAATAATTTTGTCACCTGATAGGGTCTCGCCCTGTTGAGGTTCGGGCTGGGTAATAGCCTTGCTAACGGTCACCAGCGTATGCTCGTAAATATCCGGAGATGCCAGTATTTTGCCCGATGGCACAGCCTGCAACCATATGACATGATTAGCCGATACTTTACTTACCGACGATTCCTGCAGCCCGGTAACGCGCATGCTGCCGTTCACTTTGGTTAAGGTAGCACCTGCAAGCTGCACCACTACCGAATCGCCGGGGACATAGTTGGCCGCAGCGGCGCCAATGGCCAGCGAAATACCCCGGATGGCGTTCCGCCTGTTGTTTTCAATCACTAAAATACCCGCGGGAACGTTGCCCGATGCTGCATCGGAAATAACCACGCCCGTAACTTCTTTTGCACCGCTTAGTTTTTCGGCAGTTAATGCCACATCTGTACCTTTGTACAGCCCCTTCAAATCCACAATAGCAATTATCGGGCTAAGAGTGCCTTCTGCATAATTGTTTTTCTTACAGGCAGTAAAGCCAACTGCTGCGGTTATGAGCAGGAATAAATATATCTTTTTCATTTTATGGAGATCTGGATTATCATTTAATTATTATGGTTTCTGCCACCAAACCTGTGTGCTGATCTCGTCGGCACCCTGGCCGGCAACCGCCGCTTTGTAATTATCAGGGTTGGCCGATTGCACGTAAACAGGGTAGGTTAAACGTGCAGGCATAATACCGTTGTTAACCAGCCCGTTACCTTTAGGCAATACGGGATGGCTTGTGCGGCGGTACTCAAACCATTGCTCGAAATCGGTATAAAACATCGAATAATATTTTTGCAGATGGATCATCTCCATTTTATTATCCAGCGTCGCGGCATCGTCCCAGGTCATATCCGCGCCGGTTAAATAAGTATCTATAGGTGTGTTAAAAGTTGGCACCCAGTAGGTAATGCCCGACAGCACGCCGTTGTTGTAATAGGTTTTCGCATTGCCAGAGATCCAGCCTTTGGCTGATGCTTCTGCCAGGATAAACTGCAGTTCGGAATAGTTCATGATGTTGCCCATCAAAGGCTCGCTCATTAGCGTTGTTGCCGATGTGGTAGACAGGAAGTATGACCGGTTAGGTACACCCTGCCCCGGCGCATACCCGCTGGGAATGCCTACATAACTGCCCTGGTAGGTAGCTATCGACCAGCGGTTAGTGAGCAGCCTCGGATCGGCCCACCGGTTCAGGTTATTGATAAAAAAGTCGGCAATGCCTAAAGCACGCCAGTCCTGCTCACGTACCCCTCCTATAAATGGCGAGGTTAGGGCCCCTACGCCCGTCCAGCGCAATACGGCTGCATCATCATTACTTGCCATAATGGGATACGCCGAGGGGTTTGTATCTATTATCTCTTTGATCTTGGCAATACAAGCGGCAGAAACATCCGTCTTGCCCGAAATCCTTAATAACAACCTCAGGTACAGGCTGTTGCCAAATTGCCGCCATTTTAAGGCATTGCCTTTATAAACCGGGTCGCTGCCCCCTAAAATATTCGCTGCCCCGTTCAGCAAGGTATCGGCCGCTTCCAGCTTTTTAAAAATATCAAGGTAAATATCTTTCTGCTTATCAAACTTTGGAGTAAAATTACCCTCCTTACCCTTGTTGGAATCAAAATAGGGCACGTCACCATACGTATCTGTCAGCAGGGAATATAGCCATGACTGGCAGATGAGCGAGATACCCATATAGGTTTTGTTATAGGTAAGCGGCTGGCTGGCTACGGTATAAATGTCCTTAAAATTGGTTAACTGGGTATACCAGCCGTTCCAGGTATAATCGGCCCAGGTGCGTTTAACATCGTATCTGAAAACCTTACCTTCGCCATCTCCGGGGTCTACAGTAACCTGCATCAGCTCGTTGTTGAAGTTGCGGCTGCGCAGCATATTGATGCTTACCGTATTAACCAGTGCTGGCGCCAGTAATTGCTGTGGCAGAGCGTTCGGTGTTCCATTCGGGTCAGTATTCAGGTCAACAAATCCTTTTTTACAGGCTGATAGTATAACGGTGCATAACAGCAGCATTGATATCATCTTTAAACTCTTTTTCATTTCATCAATTATTAAATACCAATAACTATGTTAAAACCAAATGTGCGGGTAGATGGAAACTGCGCGACCTCGAAACCCTGCACAATATCACTTCCACTCAGCGTACCAAATTCAGGGTCGAAAATTGGCCATTTAGACCAGATGTAGAGGTCGCGGCCATAAACACCTACCGTGGCGCGCTGCAGGCCCAGTCGTTTGGTGGTTCGTGAGCCCAGCGTAAAATCAAGCCTGGCCTCGCGGAATTTGATAAAGTTGGTGGAGAATGTGTTACCCTCGGCATTATCAATACCATAATGAGAGCGGTAATAGCCGTCAACATCAGAGGCGATTACATCATTGGGGCGATAGGTGCCGTCGGCATTCTGGATAACCCCGTTACCGATGATGCCATTGTACCTGCCCGGAAGCGTGTTGGTTGTTTTACCCTGCTCGGCCAATTTGTAGTTGGACAGCGAGTAAGAAACACCGCCAACCTGCGCATCAAATAACAGGTGTAAACCAACCTGTTTGTACTTAAAATCGTGCCCAAGGCTGGTTTTCCATTTCGGCATGGTGTTGCCAAGGTAAACCAGGTTATTAGATAATTTTGCAAAGCCTGTTGCCGGGTCATAAACAATCTGTCCGTCAGGCGATCGTAAATATCCCCTGCCATACATATCGCCCATGCTGCCGCCAACCCTGGCAACAATCTGCGCGCCGCCGGTTGGCCCGTTACGAAGTACCACCGCGCTATCTGCCAGTTCCTGTATGGTGTTTTTATTGGCCGTAAAGGTTGCATTAACAGTCCAGCTGAACCCACCTGGTTTACGTACCGGTGCCCCGTTTAACGATAGCTCCAAACCTTTGTTGTTTACCCTGCCAACGTTGATAACCGCCTGGCTGTATCCCGAAGACTGGTCTATCGTCCGGTTAAGGATTTGGTTTTTGGTACTGCCGGTATAAACAGCAAGGTCGAATCCTAAACGGCTTTTGAAAAAGCGCATTTCGGCGCCAAGTTCCAGCGTAGTTGTCCGCAATGGTTTCAAATCGGGATTAGAAAGGGTACGCGGATTTTGTAAGCCGCCGGCATAAGTGCTGCCTGCCGTAACATAATTAAAGGTAGTTTGATACGGAGTTGTTGTACCGCTGCCCACACCCGCAAGCGATGCCCTCAGCTTGGCATAATCAATACCCTGTGGCAGTTTAAATGCCTCCGAGGCTATAAAGCTTAAACTTGCTGAAGGATAAAAAAAGCCAACCTGGTCGGTCCGGTTTGCGGTGGCCAGTGTACTCACCCAATCCTGCCGCGCGGTAAGGTCAAGGTACAAATAGTCTTTAAAGCTGGTAGATATCAAGCCGTAAAAACTGTTGATTGCATATTTTGATTTAAACGGTGCTGTAACCAATGCACCCGCGTTGTTTGACATCGAATAAACACCGGGATATACCAGGGAATCTGCACGAACCTCGTCCCTGTTGTAATTATTGCGGAGCATGCTACCACCACCGGTTGCCGTAATAGTAAGATCTCTGCTTATCTTTTTGTTATACTTCAACAGGAAATCGCCGCCAGCTTCTTCCGAGTAAATATTTTGGGTACGGTATGATCCTTTAGGGTATTTGGTACCGGCATCATAGGGGCGCTCCTGTGCGCGTTGTTCATAACCCATATCCAGGGTCGCTCTCACCTGCAGGCTCAGTTCTTTCGTAATGCTGTATTCTGCCTGGATGTTCCCGGTAACCGAATTCCTGTTTGATTTATTGATAAATTCGTACGATATAGCATAAGGGTTTTCGGGGAACGAGCTGAACGGGTAATATATAGCTTTACCTTCCTGCCCGTTTTTCCAGTAGTTTTTCAGCCAGTTCAAATCTGCGCTGGGCTGCCAAAAAATATACCAGTACATTAATGACTGGTTACCATAGCCCGCGCCCGGTAAATTATCGCTGTTTTTATTGTTATAATTTACTTTAGAGCTGATGGTTAGTTTATCATTTATCTTTGAATTAACAGATAACGCTATACTGTTGCGGGTGTAGCCTGTATTGGGGGTGATCCAGTGATTGGTTACGTTGGTTGCCGAAAAACGGGCACTTGTTTTATCGGTGCCACCATCAACGCTGATGGAATTGGTAAAGGTTTGGCCTACATCAAAAAAATTGCGACTTTGATTTTTGTAAGGAACCCAGGGCGTTCTTACCGTTGATTGCTTTTGGGTTACGGGATCAAGCTGGTAAAACTCCTGCCCATCAAACTTAGGGCCGTACGCCGAACTGGTTGCACTGGTACTGGCGCCATCCGGCCCGGCACCGAAAGAATAATACCGCGACCCGGCAGTACCCTGGCCATATTCATACTGCATATCCGGCCAGCGGTTCACACTTTCAATGGATGCATTGGAGTTAAAGGTGATACCCAGGCCATTCCGTTTTGTGCCCGATTTTGTAGTGATGATAATAGCACCATTTGCACCACGCTGGCCGTACAATGCCGCTGCACCCGGCCCTTTCAGTACGGTTACGTTCTCAATATCTTCCGGGTTAAGGTCATTCACATTACTGCCGTAATCTGCCGGCATGTTGTCGCTGCTGGTGCCGTAAGCAGATTCGCCCGAATTGGATGTCCGCCTCCCGCTGCCCTGGTTAATAACCACACCGTCAACTACAATCAGCGCTTCATTATCCCCGGTAAGGTTATTTTCTCCCCGTAAAATAATTTTGTTTGATCCTGCGGGCCCGCTGTTTGAACGGATGAGGTTTAAACCCGCTACCTTGCCCGATAATGCATCCGTCCAGTTGCCGGATAGTGCGCTCGTAAGCTGTTCGCCTTTTACAACGGTTGCCGCATATCCCAAAGCCTTTTCGTCGCGCTTAATACCCAGCGCCGTTACAACAACTTCATTGAGGCTGTTGGATGCGGGTTTAAGTGAAATATTTAAATTAGTAACGCCATTGGCGTTAACCAAAACATTAGCTGCTTTTTGAGTTTGATAAGAAAGAAAACTTACCTCAACAGTATACGTACCTTCGGCAACGTTTAGTGTAAAGGAACCATCGCTACGTGAAGCTGCGCTGATACCTGCAACCGGAATTTTGACCGAAGCACCGGGAAGCGGCTCGCCTTTTTCGTCAAATATTTTACCTGTTATTTTGCCCTTATCCTTTGTTTTTGCAATAATCAGGATGCTCCTGTCTCCGGCCTGTTTAAAGGTACATGCAGTACCTTTTAACAGCAAAGTAATGGTTTCTTCCAATGAACGTTCGGCCTTGCTGATTTTTACAATGCGCTTGTCGTCCAATAAGTTGTTATTATAGCTGATAGAAATATCGCTTAGCTTTTCTACCTGTTGAAAAGCATCCTTAAGTGTGATGCCATCTGTACCGAAGGAGATCTTTTTATTAATTACTGTTTGTGCCTTGACGCCGACAAAGCCAAAAGGCATATGCAACAGGAACAGCATGGTTAATAACCATAACTTTTTCATATATTTACTTAATTTATACTTGTTTAATCGTGAGTTTAAATTCTATTTTTTAGCCTGGGATTGTTACCAGCAATTCCGGGCTTACCTTACCATTATAGCGTAAATACTATTTCATAATCTTTCCTCCTTTTTGATTGTTGTTTGAAATAAATACGCGCGCTCCTTTTTGGGTATAGGCCAGCCCCGATAGCGCACAAAGGTTTTCCATGGCCTGTTTTAATGAAACATTTTTGAACTTTGCAGTCAGCCTTACCTTACCAAGATCGGGTTCGGTAAACTCTATCTGCACCCCGTAATAATGCTCCATAGATGCGGCTATCTCTTTCAGGCTTGTATCGTAAAAAATAAAATCATTGTTGATCCAGGAGTTTACTGCGCGGGCATCGGCTGTATTAAATGTATACAGCCCGCTTACTGTGTTGATGCTAATCTGTTCATTCGGGAGCAGATATTTTACCATTTGCGGTTTTCCGTGCACATCGGCCATTACGCCTACTTTGCCGGTTTTTACCGTAACTGCCACCTTATTTTCGGCAGCATAAGCCTTTACATTAAATGAGGTACCTAAAACTACGGTAGTGATCTGCCGGCTTTTTACCGTAAACGGTTTTGCCAGGTGTACCACATCAAAAAAAGCTTCACCATCCAGGTAAACAGCCCGTGTTTTACCTGTAAAGTTTTTGGCATACTTCAATTTGCTTCCCCCACCAAGGTATACGGTTGAACTATCGGGCAGCAAAAACTTAGTGTGTTTGCCATCGGCGTTGCTGATCACTTCGTATTCGGCAGTTAAAGCCGGCTTACGGTTCAGGTTCCTATAAATTAGCCAGCCCGATGTACAAACCAGGAAGCAAGCTGCTGCATAGGCAAGCCACCTGCGCTTTTGAACAGGTGCAGGCTTTAGGCTTTCCTGCTGACTGATGTGGGCATTAATCTTTGCCCACATTTTTTCAGGATGCTCTGTTTGTTTAAAGTATGATTTGGATACTTCAAGGATCTGTATGGTTTCGCTGAATTGCGTCAGGTTATCGGGGCTTGCTTCAATCCATTCCTGTAATTGCGTCAAACCATCATCGCTGATAGTTTTTTCAAAATAATCAATTATTAGCTGGTAACTTTTATCTTCCATTATCTGTCTCTGATATCAAAGACAGATTTATTGCCCGGCGTACGTAGCCAGGTTGGTTAACATTACATTAAGAAATTATTAACTCCCGGAAGCGGAATTGTGGTAGCCTTTTAAAAGCAGGCGAAGTTTTTTGATAGATTGATACAAGGTGGTTTCTACCGTACGCACCRAAATCCCAAGGATGCGGGAAATTTCCTGTTTATCCAGGTTATCAATACGGCTCATCAGCAATACCTGCCGCTGGCTGGCTGGCAGGGTATCTATTACTGTCAGTATCCCGTTATAGGATTCACGGCCCGAAAGGATCTTAAATGGCGTATCCCTGTCATGGATAATATCCTGACCCATCTCTAAATCTTCCATAAAATCAACCGGGGCTTTCTTTTTTTGAATATGGTTGAGTGACAGGTTTTTTGCCGATGCAAAAAGGTAGCTTTTTACATTCAGAATTAAAGCATCATAGCGGTTATCCCAGAGCTTCATAAAAAGGTTGGCGATAATTTCTTCGGCTACCGTATAATCCCTGGTGTATACAGTACAAAACTGACACAGGGATTTGTAATGACGGGAAAAAAGAGCTTCAAGGGYCAAATGGTCATTTTGTTTCAAAAGACTCATTAACGCTTCATCGGTAAGTGCAGGGTACATGCCAAATTCAGTGTTTTGGCCAAAGGTAAAAATGTGATGTTAGCGTAATGTTAAATAAACCATTGAAACAGATATGTTGCAAGCATTCAACGAAAATCAAAAATGAGCAATCTCTGTTACAGATGTTTTGCGCTAATTTATACATACCATGGAACGCTTGTTTATTATTTGCTTATAGGCAACAAGCACGCGGATAAACACAAAGCTCAAAGATTTTTTATCGTATCCCAATCAACCACCCCTACACTTTTCGCCCAGGCCGAATATTCGTTTTGAAGATTTTTGACCTTAGCCGGGTACTTGACGGCCAGGTTTTTTATTTCAGACCGATCAGCATTAAGATCATATAACTCCCATAGGCGGCCAGGTTCGGCCACCAGCTTCCATTTGCCTTTTCTGATAGCCCTGCTACCTTCGTGTTCCCAAAATAGTGTTTTATTACCTTTGTAAATTTTGTTTCTGAAAGCGTTAACCAGGCTGATGCCTGCCAAGGGTGTAAGCCGCCTGTTTTTAAACTGAGTTGGATATTTTACCCCTGCAAGATCAAGACAGGTGGGCATCAGATCTATCAGGTGACCAGGACTGCTATTGACGCTACCTGCTTTGATGTGCCTCGGATACCAGGCTATCAGTGGTGTTGCTATACCACCTTCATGCGTATTGCGCTTAAACAATTTAAACGGCGTATTACTTAGGTTGGCCCATGGGATCTCGTAACTGTCTATAGAATTTACCGAGCCTGGTAAACCCGTTTTTTGGATAACCGTAGCTAAACTTTTTACTTCATCGGCACTGCCGCCATTATCTGAGGCGAAAAGGATAATTGTGTTTTTATCCTTTCCCAGCTGTTTAAGCCTGGCTATGATCTCGCCGATACAGGCATCCATTCGGTAAACCATCGCCGCGTAGATGGCCATGCGGGTGTCCCATTTATCTTTTTCTTCGGGAGACAGGGAATCCCAGGCTGGTGCTCGCTCATCACGGGCAGATAATTGCCATTGTTTTTTGATGATACCGGCGGCCAGCTGTTTTTCATAGCGTTGTTTTCGCAAAACATCCCAACCTTTAAGGTATTGGCCTTTGTATTTTGCAATATCCTGGGGCAAAGCCTGGATGGGCCAGTGCGGTGCATTATAAGCTACATACAGAAAGAAAGGGTTTTGCTGCTCTTTGATCTCATCTAAAGATTTGACAGCAAAATCTGTAATGGCCTGCGTAAGGTATTTTGAAGTATCATTCCGGGTTACTTCTTTATCATTAAGCATAAAAGTAATCTTGCTGCCATCATTATACAGCGGTGCCGAATTAAAGTAGCTGCTGCCGTTGTTCAACATCGTAAACGACTTGTCGAACCCGCGGTTATATGCCAGTGCAGATTGCTGCAAACCTACATGCCATTTCCCCGAAACAATGGTATTATAACCCGCTTCATCTTTTAGCAACTCGGCAATGGTAGCGCTATTTTCATTTAAAAATCCCTGGTATGCGGGTGAACCTTTATATTTTACCATATCGCCAACACCGGCCTGGTGCGGGTACAAACCGGTTAACAATGCCGCACGCGATGGGCAGCATCTGCCGGCATTATAAAACTGGGTCATTTTAAGGCCTTCGCGGGCCAGCCTGTCGATATTGGGGGTGCTGATTTCGGAGCCAAAACAGCCGATATCAGAAAAGCCCATATCGTCGGCCAAAATAATAACGATATTGGGCTTTTGTTTAGGGGCCTGCCCAAATGCAGGCCCCATATAAAACATAATGATAAGTAAGTAACAGATTCGTTTTAGCATAGCTGTGCTTTATTTACCGCTGGCAGTCAGTCCGGTTTTAACTTGTTCGGTAGCGGCCTTAATTTGAGTGGTTGATGAAAAGCCCTGCTTTTTCCAAACTTCCTTGCCGTTTTTATATAGTACCAATGTTGGCAGCACGTTTACCTTTAGCTCTTTGGCAAGGGCGGTATTGTCATAAACTTCAATGCTGATCACCCTGGGTGCAAAGGCGGCATTAGCCTTCAAAGAGTCGAGCACGGGCACCAGCTTTTTACAGGCACCGCAATACCTCGATCCAAAATCAACCAAAACCAATGGCGATGATGCCGCGAGTTCGGTAAACTGTGCTTTGGAAAGCGATACACCTTTTTTTGTAGTCGAAATAATAGGATATCCCGAACCAATCCAATTGGCCAAACCGCCGGGGAGTTCTTCCACATCTTTAAAACCTTTGGCCCGCAACTCGCGCGAAAGCACAGCGCTGCGGCCGTTGGCTATCGAATAAACAAATGTTGGTTTATCCTTATCCAGGCCATCAAGTTTTTGCTGATAATCAGCGGCTTTGGCATCAACATTTATAGCATCTTTAATATGGTTTTGCACAAACTCCTCGGCAGAGCGGGCATCAAGTACCAGCGGATCTTTGGCCTGTTTTAATTTGGCTGCAAAAGCTTCAATTGATAACAGCGCAGGCGATTGTGCTTTTACTTCGCCGGTGAAAATTACCAGCAGGGCCAGCAATATAGTTTTTAAGTTTTTCATAAGCTTAATTATTGTTTTCGAGGTGATGAATTCTTTTGTTGTTAATATCGTCCCTATCGATAAATGGGTAGATGTGGTTCTTCTTAGCTTCGGCATCAAATAAGTCTTTCAATTCCTTCAGCTTTTCGGGGTATTTTTTGGCCAGGTCAACGCGTTCATTAAAATCCTCGTTCAGGTTATAAAGCTTCCAAACATCCTTGTCGTAATTACGTCCAGGAATTACCTTGCCCTGCGGAAAGTTTAGCAAATCCACGTTATCCGGGCGGTGTGCCGCCTCGGCTTTCCAACCATCTTTATAGATAGATCGTGAGGTAAAAATGTAATAGTATTGTTGGGTATGCAGTGATTTTGCCTGGGCGTTATTAAACGAGCTGAACAACGATTTGCCCTGCAGTGTATCCTGTTTAATGCCTTTGATATAACCAGGTAGTTTTAAGCCCGCAGCCTCAATGGTTGTGGGGAAGATATCCGAAACGTGGCCGTATTGTGTACGGATGCCTCCTTTTTCGGTAATCCCTTTTGGATAATAAACAATCAGCGGGTTGTGGGTACCTCCCTCGGCATCGGCATCCGATTTCCAATACTTAAATGGCGTATTAGCTGCCTGTGCCCAGCCTAAAGGATAATTGGTTGAGGCTTCGGGTGTACCGATGGTTTCGTAATCGCTTTCGTTCTTTTTAATATAATCAGCCTCGGGGGTAGTAAGGGCGGAGTTTTTTGGATTGATGACACCGTGAACAGTTCCCTCCTTGCTTGCACCGTTATCGCCTATCATCACAAAAACCAATGTATTATCAAACTGGCCCGAAGCTTTCAGATAGCTGATCACCCGGCCAACCTGGTTGTCGATATAGGTAAGGTATCCCGCATAAACCTCCATAAAACGGGCGTATAATTTTTGCTGATCAGCCGGCAGCTTGTTCCACGCCTGGATACGCTCGTTACGCTCGGGCAATTTGGCATACGCGGGGATATAGCCGGCCTTCTTTTGGTTGTCAAAAACCCTTTGGCGGTATACATCCCAGCCCTCATCAAACTTACCTTTATACAAATCGCTCCACTCCTTGCTTACCTGGTGCGGGGCGTGGGTGGCGCCGGGGGCATAATACAAAAAGAAAGGCTGATCGGGCGCTGCCTTGTGCGCAGCATCGATATAGGCTATGGCTTTGTCGGTGATCTGCTCATTCAGATTACGGCCATCCGGTTTGATATGGAAGTTATCCTCCACCAAATGTGGCGGGTTATACTGGTCGGTTGCCGATTCCAGGAAACCAAAATGATGGTCGAAACCCTTGCCGGTGGGCCAGCGGTCAAACGGCCCAACGGCGGTTGTATCTTCATCGGGTGTTACGCCCCACTTACCCACGGCAAAAGTGCTGTATCCGTTTGCACGTAATACTTCGGCAATAGTACCCTTATCAGGCGGAATGCGGCCATCATAACCCGGAAAACCGGCGGCGGTTGAAGCATGGGCAAAATTACCCATATGTACATAATGATGGTTGCGCCCGGTAAGTAACGACGACCGTGTTGGCGCGCAAATACCCGCGGTATGGAAGTTGGTATACCGCAAGCCATTGTTGGCAAGCGTATCAAAATTTGGTGTACTTATTAACCCTCCAAAAGTTCCCGATGCGCCAAAGCCTACATCGTCCAACAAAATCCAAACCACGTTTGGCGCGCCCTTAGGGGCTTTTAGTGGTTTTGCCCACCATTCTTTTGATTCGGCAAGGGTTTTGCCCTCAACTCCTTTATAAGTAGCCGGGTCAGATGGCGGAATATTTGCGGCCCCTACTTTTGAGGTTTGCGCTATTGCCGGCATCCCGCCCAGCGCAAAAGCTATAACAGCTAATGATATTCTATAAGCGTTTTTCATGATGAAAAGGATTTACGGGGTTATTTTTTATAGTTTTGGTGGATGCGCTGGTGATAAACATCGTACCAGTCGATAAATGGATACAGGTTGTTCCTTTTGGCCTGCTCTTCAAAAACCGCTTTGAGCTCCTTCAGCTTTTCGGGATATTTTTTAGCAAGATCAACACGCTCGTTAAAATCCTGGTTCAGGTTGTACAGTTCCCATGTATCCTCATCAAAGCTCCTATCCGGCACATTCTGCCCTACTTTAAAATCACCAAGTTCCACATTATCCGGGTGGTGTGCCGCCTCTGCTTTCCAGCCATCGCTGTAAACCGACCTTGAGCCAAAAATGTAATAATGCTGTAAAACGTGGCGGGCGGGCGCTTCGGGATGATCGAATGAGTAAACCAGCGAAGTGCCTTGTAAGGTATCCTGCTTAATACCCCTGATATACCCGGGCAGTTTGATCCCGGTAAACTCAAGCGTGGTAGGCAGCACATCAATTACATGGCCGTATTGGGTACGAATAGTCCCTTTATCTTTAATGCCTTTTGGATAATACACAATAAGCGGATTGCGTGTGCCTCCTTCTGAGTTTGCATCCTGCTTCCAGTATTTAAATGGTGTATTAGCTGCCTGCGCCCAGCCCAGGGGGTAGTTGGTACTTGCCTGTGGTGTACCTATATCTGTAATATCCTCAATATTGGATTTCAGGTAAGTATCTTCTGCAACCAGTTTGGCCGAGTTCTTTTTAGGGTTGATAACACCGTGAACCGTACCTTCCTTGCTGGCCCCGTTATCGCCAATGATTACAAATACCAACGTATTATCCAGCTGACCGCTTTGTTTTAAATGGTTAATGAGCCTGCCAACCTCATGATCGGTATAGGTAAGGTAACCTGCGTATACTTCCATAAAGCGGGCATACAATTTTTTCTCGGCATCGGGTAATGATTTCCAGGCCGGAATGCGCGGGTTGCGCTCGGGTAGTTTGGCATAAGTGGGGATAATGCCCAATTGCTTTTGCCTCGTGATCACTTTCTCCCTGAAATCATCCCAGCCACTGTCAAACTGGCCCTTATACAGGTCACTCCACTCGGCCGCTACCTGGTGGGGCGAATGGGTGGCACCCGGTGAGTAATACAAAAAGAACGGTTTATCGGGCGCTGCTTTATGCTGGCGGGTTAAATAGAATATGGCCTTATCAGTTATTTGGTCGGTAAGGTGGCGGCCGTCTGGTGTTACATGGGCGTTATCCTCCACCAAATCGGGCTTGTACTGGTCGGTGGCCGATCCTAAAAATCCGAAGAAATGATCAAAACCTTTACCTGTGGGCCAGCGGTCAAACGGACCTGCATCGGTAGCATCCTCATCGGGCGTAAGTCCATATTTGCCCACTGCAAAAGTGTTATAGCCATTCTCCCTTAATATTTCGGCAATTGTTCCTTTGTCAGACGGGATGCGCCCGTCGTAACCCGGAAAACCGGCAGACAGGGTAACATGCGAAAACCCGCCTTCATGAACATAATGGTGGTTGCGGCCGGTAAGCAAAGCCGAGCGTGTAGGCGCGCAAATACCAGCCGTGTGAAAGTTTGTATAGCGCAGGCCGTTATTGGCCAGCGTATCAAAATTAGGGGTCTTGATGATGCCGCCAAAAGTGCTTGATGCGCCGAAGCCAACGTCATCTAAAATAATCCACAATACGTTTGGCGCGCCGGTGGGTGCTTTACGAGGCTCGGGCCACCACTCCTTTGAATCATCAAGCGTTTTGCCCACCACGCCGCCATAAGGTTGATTATTTTGGGCCTTTGCACTTTGCAACCCAATTAAACCGATGACCATTGTAAGAGGCCATATTTTTTTTAAATAACCGGTTTCGGAATTTCCCGGTAGTTTTTGAATGAATTTATTTAATATCCTCATGATATGTTTATGTTATGGTTTAAATTGAAACTGTTGAGCAGGGAAACCAACCTTTGTTAAGCTATCAATGCCGCCAATATTATAGCCCAAACTATACCCCAGTGTTGCCAGGGAATCTGCAGCTTTACCGCTCCGGTTACCAGAATGGCAATACAGGTATATGGGCTTTGTTCTATCTAATTTTTTGATCTGATCGGCAAAATCAGCAGATTTGATATTGATATTGGCCGCATACTTTAAATGCGCTTGGTTATATTCATCCGGGCTGCGTACGTCTACCAGGTAGGCTTTGCCCTGCTGTACTTCGGCAAGCAGTTTTTTACTTACTTCGGGTGTTACTATAATTTTAGCGGATCTTTTTTGTACATAAGTTTGAGCCTGTATGCCTGTAACCGCCAGGAGCAGCAGGATAATGATGTTTAGTTTTTTCATGACATTAGTTTAATCTTGATATTATTCGGCGTAGCTGGAGCGGAATTTTACTCCCCATTTGCCGTTCTCTTTGGTATTGTGCTTTTATTGCCAGCCAGGGTTTTGGGTGAGTTTACCGTTACTATTGTCTATTTCCTGCTGAGGTATCGGGAACAGGTAAAATTTACCCGCCGCGCCTTTGGTTACGTTGGTTTTGCCAACTTTAAGCAAGCTTGCCTCAAGAATGCCCTTGCCTGATGCATCCCGCTCGCGGATCAGGTCGAACCAGCGTTGGTATTCAAATACAAACTCTAACCTCCGTTCTAAATAAACCGCATCACGGAAAGCAGCCTGGTCAAGTTCCGATAGGTCGTCAAGACCGGCACGTTTCCTTACCCGGTTTATAGATGCGTAAGCTTTAGCCGTTGGCCCGTTCAGTTCATTCTCCGCTTCGGCATGGATCAGCAGCACATCCGAAAAACGGATAATATGCACATTAGCACCCGATTCGGCTTCATTAGCCACAACGCCCGGGTCAAAGTATTTATTAAAGAAAGGGATCGAGTCGTTAGCGATAGTGGCATCATTCAGCTTGCCATAATACAGGTTGGTTGTGGGGCTTTGGAAACGGGTTACAAAGCTTACCCGTTTGCGCTTATCATTAGCAGAGTACAGTTTATAGATGCTGAAAAACTTATCCACACCACCCGGTTTGGTAGCATCAGGTACCGTGTAAAACACCACCTGATCGGCATAACTGCCTACCATGCCGGGTATGCCGTTTAGCACCGAGCGAGGTGCCTGGTTATTGCCCTGCCCCTGCGAGTTTGATTTAAACTGGGCCGAGAAAATATGTTCTTTACCATTTTCGGTTGCAGGCAAAAACACATCGGCATAATTGGTAAATAMGTCGTACCCGTATGGGCCATTAATCACAGCTTCGGCCTGGGTTACGGCTTTGTCCCATTTACGCTCGGTAAGATAAACTTTGGCCAGCAATGAATAAGCAGCCCCCGCAGTAGCCCTGCCAACATCAGCACCGGTATAGTTATTTGGCAAATCGACAGCAGCCGCGGTCAGGTCGGTCTCTATCTGGTTATAAACTGTAGCAGCGGCTGTTCTGGGAACCTGCAGGTCAGATAGGTTAATGGATGTTTGATCATGAAGCACCAAAGGGACATCACCGTATAAACGCACTAAATTAAAATAGTACAATGCCCTTAAAAACTTCGCTTCGGCAACAAGCCTTTTGTTTAGCGTTGCATCAAATTTGATATTGGGTATGGTATCAATGGCAATATTAGCCTTTTTGATAGCCGCGTAGTGCTGCTGCCAGATCTGCAAAATACGCAAGCCCGATGCCGAATGCCCAAGCACGGCTTGTGAACGCACATCGGCGTTTGTAGCGCCGGGACCTGGGCCTTCATCATCGCCCATAAAATTCATACCGGTATTAAAAAGAGTATTATATGGCGTTTGCACACCATTTGCACCGGCGTTCAACAACGAATAAGCAGCTGTAACCGCAGCCACGGCATCAGCCTGGGTTTTATAAAACTGGCTTGCCGGTATAAATGACCGGGGATCTTCATTGAGCTTAGCGCATGAAACAGCACCAAGCGCTATCAGTAAGATCAGGTATTTAATATTTTTAGTTTTCATGTTTTAAAAAATCAAAAGTTAACCGCTACAGGGTAATCCCTATACCTACAATAAACGACTTGTTGTTTGGATATGCCCCGTTATCAACACCCGAGGTAATGGCCGACTGCTCATTACTGCTCACCTCCGGATCGTAGCCGGTATACTTAGTCCAGGTAGCCAGGTTCTGCGCGTTTGCGTAGATCCTGATTTTCTTGATTGGCGATTTGGAAAATACCGATTGCGGGAAAGTATATCCTAAACTGAGGCTTTTGAGACGCAGGTACGAGCCATTCTCCACAAACCTGTCGGATATGGTTGCCGCCGGATCCTGGAAAGCGCTGTGTACATCGGTATTGGTGTTAGTTGGTGTCCAGCGGTTAAGCAAAGTGGTGGTAGCATTGGTGTAACCTGTACCTAATTCCAATACATTACGTTGCTGGTTATAGATCTTATTACCGTATGAACCCTGCAGGAATATGCTCAGGTCGATGCCTTTATAGGAAAAAGTATTGGTAATACCACCTGTAAATTTAGGTTGTGCGTTACCAAGAATCACCCTATCGGCCACCTGTGTTATTTTGCCATCTCCGTTGATATCCTGGTAGTTTTGGGCACCGGGCGATGTGTTGGCTGCCGGGGTAAGTACCGGGCCGCCCGCCTGGATTAAACCATTGGTTTTGTAACCGATAAATGAACCTATAGGCTCGCCAACTTTAATGATAGAAGGCAGCGACGAATCTGGAATGAACCGGTTAACGCCATTGCCGCCAAGGCTTAATACTTTGTTCCGGTTAACGGCGAATACGAGGTTGGTACTCCATACAAAATCACCTGTTAGGTTATGGGAGTTTATACCAATCTCGAACCCTTTATTTTGCACCGAGCCTACGTTTTCGTACTGTTGTGGATTGGTGATTGAAGTATTGGTAATAACGGTTAAGCCACTTGTTGCAGGCAGCGGCAGGTAAAGCAACAGGTTAGTGGTTTTTTTGTAGTATACATCCGCCGTTATGTTAATCCGGTCTCTAAATAAACCCAGGTCGAAACCAAGATCATATTGAGCGGTTTTTTCCCAGGTAAGATTAGGGTTATACAGGCTGTTAGGCGCAAAGCCGGCAACAGTGGTATTGCCGAAGTTATAGCGATAATAACCCAGTTGTGAATATGATTGATATGCCGGGATATCGCTGTTACCGGTTTGCCCGGCGCTCAGGCGCAGCTTTAGCTGGCTAATTGCTGTGGCGTTTTTAAGAAAATTTTCGCTCGAAGCATTCCATGCTACGGCAGCCGAAGGGAACGACGCCCATTGATGGCCTGGTGCAAATTTCGATGAACCATCGGCACGCAAAGTTAGCGTTAGCAGGTATTTGCTGTTAAATCCATAGTTCACGCGGCCGAGATATGATTTCAAGGCCCAGGTGTTTGACGATGTAGATGGGGCTATGGCAAAGCCGCTTCCAGATATCGAGGGAATACTACCCGAACCAAGGTTATTGTAAGTATCATAATCGCTAACAAAACCCGATGCTCCGTTGATAGAGCCTTCTGCCTTGAATTGCTGCTGGGTAAAACCAGCCAGTACATTCAAGGAGTGCCTGCCAAATTTTTTATTGTAGGTAAGCGTGTTTTCATTAAGCCAGTTAAATGAGTTAAGCGTTCCTGTTTCGCCAAGACCTGAATAACCCGAGCCCTCATATACCGAAGCAGGCAGGTACCGGTTTTGTTTATTATCGATGATATCGATACCCGCTAATACCCTTGCGGTAAGGTTTTCGGTGATCTTATAATCGCCGGAGATATTGCCCAAAACACGACTTGTTGTAGTATTGTTGATCTGGTTATACAGCGTGTTGATGGGGTTACCGTAAGTACCTTCAAATATATTTTTGATAAAGAAAGATCCGTCAGCATTATAAATAGGCGTTGTGGGCGTCATCAGTAAAATGGCTGGTACTACTCCGGCTGGAGCTATCTGGGCTCTGGTGCGGCTGCCTGTAATAAATGACGAGATCTTGAACTTATCGTTATAATCATGCTCAACATTTACACGACCCGCATAACGCTCAAAGTTGGTATTTTGCAGGATCCCATCCTGTTTAAAATAATTGCCCGAAAAAGCCAACCGGGTTCTTTCGGTACCCGAAAATATGGAAAGGCTGTGGTTTTGTGAGCTCCCTTTGCGGAATGCCGCGTTCTGCCAGTCGGTATTGGCATTATAAGGGTTAAGTTGTGCCTCGGTCTGAGTGGTTTTTCCGCTGTTCGCCAGCGCATCGTTACGCAAGGCCTCCCACTGTGGCGTATTAAGCAGGGATAGGGTTTTGATCACTTCCTGTTTACCATAGCTGCCATCGTAATTAATGGATGATACACCGGCCTTACCTTTTTTTGTGGTGATGATGATAACACCATTTGCACCCCGTGTACCATAAATGGCCGTAGCCGAAGCATCCTTCAAAACCTCGATGCTTTCGATATCCGACGTATTGATAGATGCCAATGGATTGATTTTAGGACCATTAGTTACACCCGCATCGGTTAACGAATTGCTGTTTGACGTGGGGAAACCATCTATTACATACAAAGGTTCGGCAACGGCATTAATGGAGTTTACACCACGCACTTGCACGGTAACGCCCGCTCCGGGTTGCCCGGTGGCTTGTGTAACCTGTATGCCCGAAACTGAACCCYGCAAAGCTCTGTCGAGCGAGGGAACGGGTTGTTTTAAAGCCAATGCTGGTACAGAAGCAACCGAACCGGTAATGTCCTTACGTTTTTGCGAGCCATAACCTACTACCACCACCTGGTTTAACTGGGTTTGGGCATCTTTTAAGCGGATCTCTACCGGGCTGCCATCGGCAATAAACTCCTGTTTTTCGTATCCGGTAAAAGTAATAATGAGTTTATAAGGGAATTTTTGCCCGGTTACAAAGCTAAATTTGCCTTCAATATCGGTTGTTATCGCGTGGGTGGTGCCCTCGATACGTACCACTGCACCGGGCAGGGGTTCTTTGGTGGCACCGTCAATAACACGGCCAATTAGTCTTGAATTGATAATAGGTTGCGTTTGCTGTGCAAACGTTACCAGCGGGAACGCAATAAGTACTAAGAGCGTAATTAATAAAAGTTTTCTCATGTCGACAGGTTTTTAAAGGATGAAAAACCGGACGACTGCTCAATAACCGTATGAAACGGGATGTATAGTTGTTGTGGACGAAAAGCGCCCTCAATTATTTGCAGCGTAAAAGATGCTGCAGGCCGGGGAAAAGGCAAGGCATAGCCTTTCCCTGCTTTTGCAATATTTTGCATAGATTTGAATAGTTAAAATGACACAATTGAAACAGGCTCAACGCCAATCGATTCCTGTTTCGTTGTTTTAATGACCGGGGAAAAGCTTGCTTTTCCCCTATTTGCAGTAAGTAATTATTTTATTTTTTCATGTTCCTTTCTCATTATGCCTGTTAAGCAGGCAGATCAATTATTTATTTCGGGGTATTGTTTTAATTTACTCGCCTATCGAACACCGGGATTTCCATATCATTAATTAATACAGTAATTTAACTGCACCATTGTCCTTGAGGCCGGTGCTACCATCGATACCAACCCCGCATGGCTGGTATCGATGACATGACACCTGTATCTGCATAAATACTATCTTATTCGTTAAGCTTTTACAGGCTGCAACCGATAAGGTGCCTCAACCTGTTTGGCTTCGGTTTCAGCCACAGGATCGGGCCTGTACAACTGGTGTGGCTGCAAAGGAACATCCGCTTTAATCACAGGACCATCGGCAGCAAGCTCGCTTCCGGGCACTTTTGATTTAAATATAGGCCAGGCCAGCTGCGCATACCATTGATCGCCTTCATAATGTGATATGCCATAGGCTTTCGGGTACTTGCGCGAAATATGTGCCGTACCAAAAATGATATCCCACAAAAAGAACATATTGCCAAAATTGCCTTTGTAATAGCCTACCCCATCATCAGTAGTAGCTGCATGGTGTGCATGATGCGTTGCCGGGGTTGATATGGTGCGTTCAAGTACCCAGGCCAGCGGATGTAATATTTTGTATTGATAAAATGGCTTGTCCCATGGAATACTTGAATGGGCCAGCGTAGTAATGGTACCCTTTATCCCCTTAACAATAACCGCCGGGATACCCAAACCAAGATAAACCAACGCAGTTGTTAAATAGGTTTGCGAAAAGAAAATAGTGTAAATGATATTTTGCCTGCTGGCCATTGCCATACCCATGTATGATGCCGAATGGTGCGTACGATGGAAACGCCACAACCACGGCACTTCGTGATGTAAACGGTGGTACCAGTATTGGGTAAGATCGTCGGCTACTGCTATGATAATAAATCCCCAGAAAAACGGCACCCAGTTAAAGGTGTCTTTAAAACCTGGCAGTATGGCGGGCAGTACCTTAAGCCCGTAATAAGCAACCAAAGGTTTTACCACAAGTTTGGGAACCGTAAAGCAGGCAATATCCACCCACTTTTCGTTTTTGTTCCAACGTTTTTTATAAAGGCCAAATGAAAACTCGAGCACGCCGAGCACCAATACCAAAACGGAAAAACCATAACCGTTAAGGTTTTCTATTAGTTGTTTTATCTGTTCAATCATTGCTTTGTGGTTGTGTATTTACAGTTTTGTTCTTTATGGTATTCTGTTCTTTATGCACCTGTTTCTTTTCCCAGGGGCGTTCGCCGGTTATATAAAATGTGGCAAACATGAGCACAATGGGCAGCGTGTAAAGCAGCAGGCTCAACAAGGCGTTTTTAATTATCCGTGTTTTAGTAGCTTGTTCCAGTTTCATGATGGGTTGTTTTGAGGTTGAACAGTCAGTGCTATTTTGGTTTTGGAGTTTCGCTCCAGCAGTTTACGGGTAAGCCACAGGCCACCGAAAATGATAATGAAAGGTATCAATGTTACAATGATGCCAACCAATATCTTTTTTCCAAGCAGGGAAACGTCGTTAATGGTCATAATGAGCTGTATTAAGTGATGAATAGTATAGATACCGCATGACGATGCACATACCGGCAAAGGCACCTGTTAGTGAAAAAATAAATTCTAAAGATCAGCAGAACGACGCAATGAATAGCGGGTTCAGGAGGAAGGAATAAATCCTTATTGTGCTATATCAACAGCAACAACAAGACATACAACAGCAGGCAAAAGCAATAGCTGTCGACTGGTAATTAGCAAGGCCGTATTTAGGTAAAAGTTCGGGTTGCATGGTGGTTGCTTTTAAATGATTTAATTGTTGTGATTTAATTACAGGGGCAAATGTAAAAAAAGATTTTATAAATACTACTACTTCTATAGAAATTATAGAAATATTTGATATTTTCTTTGCCCCAAATCATAAAAACCTCTTAATCAAACCAAAATCTCCATTTTTTTGATCAAATATTAGCAAAAATTGAAAAATACTGGGCTGTTGAAGAAGCAACTGATTCAGTCTTAGGGTACCCGGTTAAACAAAAAAAGCAGTCGTTTGGACTGCTTTTAAAAATCTGGAAGCGGTTATGATACAAATCCCGAACCTGCCTATAACTGATTTATGGGGAAATTGTATGTTTTTAAACTACCAGATTCTCTTCCTGTTACGGCATTGTCAGGCAGTATAAATATGCTTTGCTGTTATTATTGATAAAGACTTATTGCATCATCCTTATTAAGATCAATAATCCACTTTTCAATGTAAGCAAGCAGGTCATCTTTATCAGGATTTGAATTGTTTTCTCCATGTGAGCCAAAAACAATTAATCCCAAAGCAATGCAATACCTGATGTCAAGCTGCAATATTAAACCTATAGTAAAGCCGGCAATGAAATTGTCTCTGGCATCCTTTGCAATCTCAATGTTATAATCTACTACCTTTCGCGTTAATACGAATTGTTGATCTTCGGAATATATCAGGGCGTCATTTACAGAATAAATTAACAACTGGTCCACCGTCATCGTTTTAAATATGGAAAAGTATTTCCTTTTTAAATCGCTTACTGCAAAAGCGTTCAACGTATAGTCTGGACGTTCTCCATTCAGAACCATCCATAATTTAACAGCCTCACTTTCGTCCAGGCAAAATGTCACCCGACCATGTTTTGAAAATTCACTTATAATGTCGAGAATCTCATCTACCTGGAAGAATAACTTTTTAGCAGGATCTCCAAGATAAAAAATAAAATCTAAATCGTTTTTCTGTAAAGGCCGAATAACATCTGAAAGCAAACCGTCCCATAAGTCCGAGGAGTTTGCCACATTTGTCCAATCGTCAAAAGCGATGGTGCGACAAGCCTGAAACAGTTCTGAAAGATCAGCAATTAGTTTTTCGCTTTTAATTTCAGCCCATCTGTTGCTTTTGTTACCGCCCTCTCCAACATCAAAGGCGCATCTTAAAAGTGCATCTTCAGCGTACGGAGAGCTTAAAGTTAGACTACGGACACCTAAATTGGTTAAAAATTCGGGCAGTTTGGCCTCTTTAATTCCAAATGCCTTTTTAAGGGTTCCCGGCGCGGGTGTGCTACTATCATATGTTCGGCTCAGGTAAATGTTTTGAGAATCATTAAAGTTCCTGATAGATTCCACCAGATCCGTTAATATGGGAAGCACGTTTTTGATTTCGATATTATAAACTTGCATGGCTCATTTTTTTATGCGTAATAATAGGGTTGAATATTTGCCGGGACCGTTAAAATAAGTTTATCGGGTTGCCGGCAGCAACGCGTTTTTCACTATAGATTAATGGCATATCTTTCATGCGGATAGCATCGTCTAAAAACTCACCGCCTTCATTCATATTGCGCGGAGGTTCGTTAATTGCTATGGCGTATTTATCTGATTGATCTTTCAGATTTTTACCGTGGGCATATAAAAAGAAGAGGTTCATGATATTTACATTGTTAATGAATAATTGGTTTTCTTTCAGTAACAGCTGGCCCGATCACCCGGACCAGCTGGAAGACAATTTGTTGTCAAAAAAATTCTGTGAAAGTTCGATCTGCTACCCGCTGACTTGCCGTGTTGTTGACCGGTTTTCGTAAGGATAAATACGCCGGCGTAGGGATATCCTGGTGCACGAACTGGTGGAAAGTGCATTCCCGTTACAACCGCCCCGGCAAGCTGCCACCCGTCATCTTCGTTTCAACAGATGGCAGATCGCTACCATCAGGCCTTTTGCAGCTGGTAGCTCCACCATTTTTCAAAGTTAATGGCTCCCAGCTCCGCCTGCCCGGCCGGCACCAATGCTGCGTGGCTAATTCCTCCGCCAAAGTACGATGGTTCGCCGTCAGATAACACCTCGCGCGGATCTTTTGTATACTGCAGATACCGGGCCACTATTTCATACAAGGCAAAGCGTTCGGGACCGGCTATTTCCGTTTCGCCATTAATGGGGGCTGCCAGGGCGTATTTAGCTACAAAGGAGGCTACATCTTCTGCAGCGATAGGTTGGAACAGCACATCGGAAAGATGTACTTCGTTTCCGTTAGTAGCCTGGTTGGCGATACCTGCCAGGAACTCTAGAAACTGGGTGCTCCGGATAATAGTATAAGGCACTCCCGATTGCTTGATAAGGTCTTCCTGAGCTTTTTTGGCCCGCATGTAACCAATGTTTTGCATAATGTCGACCCCTACAATGGAAAGCGCTACGTGATGTTTTACACCGGCATTGATTTCTGCAGCCAGTAAATTGCGGCCGGCAGTTTGAAAGAATTCCAGTACAGCTTTGTCTTCAAAAGACGGAGAATTTGCCAGGTCTACAACAACGTCGGTATCACTCATGGCCTCGGCCAGTCCCGCTCCTGTGATGGTGTTGATACCTGTGTCAGGAGAGGCGGCGATAACCTGGTGCCCCTGCTGGCGAAGTTTTGTTACTACTTTGGATCCGATGAGGCCAGTGCCTCCAATGACTACGATTTTCATAATGTTGTTTTTTAATGATTTGTTATCAAAAAGGCAAAGCCAATGCCAAACAACACAAATCATTAATAATCAACAATATAACCAATATCAGCCACTCTATTTTTCACTATATTCAGTGAAATCACTATCTATCTCACTATATAAAGGGAAGGAATTCGGGAATTCTAAGAGGCTGTTTAAATTTGATTTATTAATATTTTTATACCTCTAATGAAGCACATATCCACGCGTCATTGCGAGTATCCACCAGGATGATCCTGGAAAAAAAATGGGGATGACGTGTTTACTTATGCGAGTAATTGGCCCTGTCACCCTGAGCCTGTCGAAGGGTCGCGCGCAGAGGCCTTCACCCGCTATGCTTCGACAGGCTCAGCATGACAGCCCTTTTTTAACAATCACTGCAT